>DAIMKK010000175.1:0-6145 GCA_036721745.1 Pseudolabrys sp.
AAAACCAGAAACGCTGGAACGGCGGCTGGCGCCGCAAGAAGAACGGCAAGATCGAGCCGCGCATCGGTTCGAAATGGCGGGTGCTCGCTAATATCTTCGCCAATCCCGATCTGCCCGAAATCGACGACTACTACGAACCATTCACCTTCGACTACGAGCACCTGCAGAAATCGCCGGAAATGACCGCGATGCCGACCGCGCGCCCGCGTTCGCTGATTTCCGGCGAGCGCATGGAGAAGATCGAGTGGGGCCCAAACTGGGAGGAAATTCTCGGCGGCGAGTTTGCCAAACGCTCGAAGGATTACAATTTCGAGGGCGTGCAGAAGGACATCTACGGCCAGTTCGAAAATACCTTCATGATGTATCTGCCGCGGCTGTGCGAGCATTGCCTCAACCCGGCATGCGTCGCCGCCTGTCCGTCCGGCGCGATCTACAAACGCGAGGAAGACGGCATCGTTCTCATCGACCAGGACAAATGCCGCGGCTGGCGCATGTGCGTGTCGGGCTGTCCCTACAAGAAAGTCTACTACAACTGGTCGAGCGGAAAATCCGAGAAGTGCATCATGTGCTATCCGCGCATCGAGGCCGGTCAGCCGACGGTGTGCTCGGAGACATGCGTTGGCCGCATCCGCTATCTCGGCGTTGTGCTTTATGACGCCGACCGCATCGAAGAGGCGGCCAGCGCCAAGGACGAGCAGGATCTGTACGAGGCGCAGCTGTCGATCTTCCTCGATCCAAAGGATCCGAAGGTGATCGCGCAGGCACGCGCCGACGGCATCGCGGAAAACTGGCTGGAAGGCGCGCGGCGGTCGCCGATCTGGAAAATGGCGATGGAGTGGAAGGTCGCGTTCCCGCTGCATCCCGAATACCGCACGCTGCCGATGGTCTGGTACGTGCCGCCGCTCTCGCCGATCCAGTCGGCGGCTGCTGCCGGCAAGATCGGCCATGACGGCGAAATGCCCGACGTGCGGTCTTTGCGCATCCCATTGAAATACCTTGCTAACTTGCTGACCGCCGGCAAAGAAGAGCCGGTGGCGCTCGGCCTCGAACGCATGCTGGCGATGCGGGCCTATATGCGGGCCAAGACCGTGGACGGTGTCATCGACGAGGGAATCGCCAAGCGGGTGGGTCTCACCGCTGGCGCGATCGAGGACATGTATCAGACCATGGCGATTGCCAACTACGAGGATCGCTTCGTCATCCCGACCGCGCATCGCGAGACCAATGAAGACGCTTACGACCTGCGCGGCTCGTGCGGCTTCTCGTTCGGCAATGGCTGCTCGGGCGGCACCACCGAAGCCAATCTGTTCGGCACACTCAAACGCGCCAAGACGCCGATGGAGGTCGTGTGATGATCAAAGCATTGAAAGCGCTCTCGGCTTTGCTGACTTATCCCACGGCGGAACTGCAACAGGCTTCCGGCGAAATCAGCGAGGCGATCGAAAACGAAGCGGCGCTATCGATCGGCGTGCGCGATCGACTGCACAAATTGCTGACCGAACTCGCCAGCGACGATCTTTACGATGTGCAGGAGCGCTACGTGCTGCTGTTCGATCATACGCGTTCGCTGTCGCTGCATTTGTTCGAGCATGTGCACGGCGAGAGCCGTGACCGCGGTCAGGCCATGATCGACCTCAAGGCGCAATACGAGAAAGCCGGCCTGTTCCTGAGTGCGGCCGAATTGCCGGATTTTCTGCCGCTGTTCCTGGAATTTCTCTCGACGCTGCCGGCCAAGGAGGCGCGCGACATGCTGGCGCAGCCGGCGCACATCCTGGCCGCCATGGCGGAACGATTGCGCAAGCGCGGCTCGCCTTATGAAAGCATATTCCGCGCGCTGGTGACGCTGGCGGCGACGAAGCCGAAGGAGACAGAAGTCTCCGCTCTGCTTGCGCTGCCCGATCCCGATGCGACCGACATGGCGGCGCGCGATGCCACTTGGCAGGACGAGGCGGTCAGCTTCGGTCCCGGCGCCAGCGACGGCTGCAAGGACGGGCTGATCGCCCGTGTCCGCGGGTCCTTGCGACCGGCGCCCGATATGCCAGCCGCAAATCACACTATCCCGCCGCGCCAATAAGGAAACGGTCATGCGCGATCTGATCAATTACATCGTTTTCGGCTGGTATCCCTATCTCTGCCTGACCGTGTTTCTGCTCGGCAGCGTGCTGCGCTTCGACCGCGAGCAATACACCTGGCGCAGCGGATCGAGTCAGCTGCTGCGCCGCCGCCAGCTGACCTGGGGCTCCAATTTGTTTCATGTCGGAATCCTTGTCATCTTTCTCGGGCATTTCGGCGGCCTGCTGACGCCGATCTGGATCTTTGAGGCGCTCGGCATCTCGCACACCTTCAAGCAATGGATGGCGATCGGCGTCGGCGGCGTTTCCGGCGTCATGTGTTTTATCGGCATCACGCTGCTGGTGCATCGCCGGCTGTTTGACGCGCGCATCCGCACCACCTCGTCGTTCGGCGATATCGCGATCCTGCTGCTGCTCTATGCCCAACTCACACTGGGCCTGGCCACCATCTACATCTCGCTGCAGCACCTCGACGGCCATGTGATGGTGACGTTCATGACCTGGGCGCAAGGCATTCTGCTGCTGCGGCCGGATGTGTCCGTGCTGATCCTCGATGTGCCACTGCTGTTCAAGCTGCATCTCGCGCTGGGCATGACGATCTTCCTGCTGTTCCCGTTCACGCGCCTGGTGCACGTCTGGAGCGCGCCGATCTGGTATATCGGCCGGCGCGGCTATCAGGTGGTGCGCACGCGGCGGTCACGCGCGTTGGAACCGGCGGAGTAGGCGCGATGACAACCTGCTCGACTCATGCGCAAATCCCGGCCGGAAAGCCGGCGGCCGTCAGCGTCAATGGCGTTTCGATCGCACGCGATGCGATCGTGCGCGAAATGCAGCACCATGCGGCGCCCAAACCGATAGCGGCCTGGCAGCAGGCCGCGCGCGCACTGGTCGTCCGCGAACTGCTGATGCAGCGCGCGCGCCATCTCAGCGTCGCGCCCGAACCGATCGGCGATGCCGACGGCCGGCGCGAGACCGACGATGAGGCCATCATGCGGGCGCTGGTCGAGCGGGAGGTCACGGTTCCGGAACCGGATGACGCCACCTGCCGGCGCTTCTACGAGAACAATCAAGGCCGCTTCCGCTCGCCGGACATTTACGAGGCCTCGCACATCCTGTTCGCGGCACTGCCGGCAGACCGCGAGGCTCATGCGCAGGCACGTGCAGATGCCGACGCGGTGCTGGCCACGCTGCAAGAGAATCCGGATTGCTTCGCAACGCTGGCGCAGGCATATTCCCGCTGCCCATCGGCGGCGCAAGGCGGCAATCTCGGCCAGATCACCGCCGGGCAAACGACGCCGGAATTCGAGCAGGCGCTCGTCGCGCTTGAGCCTGGTCAGCTGTGCGATGCGCCAGTCGCGACCCGTTACGGCTTTCACGTCATCCGGCTCGATCGCAAACATGAAGGCCGCACGCTGCCTTACGAGGTGGTCGCCGAGCGTATTGCCGACTACTTGCGCGAGAGCGTGCGGCGGCGGGCCGATGCGCAATACGTCGCGCGGCTGGTGTCGGCGGCGAAGATCGAGGGTATCGAACTCGCCGGCGCCGATGCGCTGCGCGTGCACTGAAAAGGGGCCCTTGTCATGCTCGGCGATCTGCTGGCCAGCCTGACCGACGAGACCAGCGTGCTCGAAACGATTATGGGCGCGGGCGATCTGAAACTGCTGACGGCGGCGCAGGAGTTGGCCGCCGCCGACGGACTCGATCTTGCGGCCTTCGTGACGCAAACGGTGCAACGCTACGCGAACGAAGCTTCGGATGAAGAATGGGTCACACTGATGGGCCTGCTCAACCGATCACCAGATCCCGGCACAACTTGCCTCAAACGCGCGATTGAACACGCATTGCGCCAGTAATGGCGTGGAGGTGAGATGAATCCAGTTCCTCGTTTACGCGATTACCGCGGTCCAGCATTGCTGTCCTACGGCTTCCGGCCGTTTTTTCTGCTCGGCGCCGTCTATGCCGGGCTCGCCATCCTGGCCTGGCTGCCACTATTTAATGGCGAACTGGCATTGTCGACGGCCTTCGGCCCGATCGACTGGCACGTGCATGAAATGCTCTACGGCTATCTGCCAGCGGTGGTGACCGGCTTCCTGCTCACCGCGATCCCCAACTGGACCGGGCGGCTGCCGATCCAAGGCACGCCGTTGCTCGTCCTGGTCGTGGTCTGGCTGGCCGGTCGCGTGGCGGTCACCTTTTCCGCCGAGATCGACTGGCTGCTGGCGGCGATCATAGACGTCAGCTTTCTGATCCTGGTCATTGCCGCGGCGGCGCGCGAAATCGTCGTGGGCAAAAACTGGCGAAATCTCCGGGTCATCGCCATGGTCACATTGCTGCTTGCCGGCAATATCGCGTTTCATCTCGAGGCGCATTTAAACGGTAGCGCCGAATATGGCGCCCGCATCGGCATCGCCGCTATCGTGCTGCTCCTTGCGGTGATCGGCGGACGCATCATTCCCAGTTTCACCCGCAATTGGCTGGCGCGCGAGAACCCGGGCCGGCTGCCGGCGCCGTTCGCGCGCTTTGACGTCGCGGTCATTTTATTCAGTGCCGCGACACTGGCGTTGTGGACCGTGCAGCCGGTCGGGCGAATAACCGCGGCGGCGCTCGCAGCTACCGGCGCAATGCATATCGTGCGATTGGCCCGCTGGGCCGGAGATCGGACCTGGCGCGATCGCTTGGTGTTGGTTCTGCATGTCGGCTACGCCTTCGTGCCGCTCGGATTTCTGCTCGCCGGCGCTGCGGCCCTCGCCATGGTTCCGGCCGACACCGGCACCCATGCCTGGACGGTCGGCGCAGCCGGCACGTTGACGCTGGCTGTGATGACGCGCGCCAGCCTTGGCCATACCGGCAACGCGCTCGTCGCTTCGGCGGTCACGCAGGCGATCTATGCGGTGGTCGTCATTGCCGCGCTTGCGCGCATCTGCTCGTCGCTGGAGCCGGCTTGGAGTGTACTGTTGTTGCACGTCTCGGCATTCGCCTGGGTGGCGGCGTTTTTCGGTTTCGCCCTATCGTATGGACCGCTGCTCGTCAGTGCCCAGCGGGGCAAAGCGTCGCCAGCGTAAAGAGGCGTGCGCGCCGCTCAAGGAATTTGATAAACCGTCATTCGGTCCGCGACGCCGCGTAGCGCCGCGACTTGTTCGGTCAGTCGGAAGTTGCCCGTCTCCAGCATCTTCGACACTTGCGCATTTTCCACCACGGATTTGGTCGCAAAGATCGCGCGCGAGTCGGCGAGGCTCTGGACACGGGCGGCGATGTTGACGGTCTGGCCGAAGTAATCGAGCCGGTCGTTGAGTGTGACCGCTAAGCACGGGCCCTCGTGAATTCCGATCTTGACCAGCAGGTCCTTCTTGAGACCTTGCACCGAGTCGCGCATGCGGAGCGCGGCGGCGAACGCGCGATCGGGCGTCGAAAATGTAGCCATCACCGCGTCGCCGATGGTTTTGACCACCGCGCCCGCCTCGGAGGCGACGATCTCGTGCAGAATGCGGAAATGTTCGCGCACGAGATCATAGGCGACGATATCGCCGACGCGGTCATAGAGCGCGGTCGAGCCCTTGAGGTCGGTGAACAGAAACGTAAGGCTGGTGATCTTCAGACCTTGATCGACGTCAAGCGTGTCGGTGCGATAGATGTCGCGGAACGTCTGATTGGTCAAAAGCCGCTTGGCGGTCAGGAACGGCCGCCGCTTGCCGAGCAGATGATGGAGCGCATCGTCGGCGATCCAAACCGAGGGCAGGGTGCGCACGTCGGTGCGGTTGTCGAGCGACAGCCGTAGCGGTCCGGGCCGCATTTCGGTGGTGCCGGTCGGCGCGTGAATCTTGTTGAAGATCATTGCCAGATTTTGGCGCTCGCGCGTCAGCTCGCCTTTCACGTCGATGAAATGCGCGGCGTGCGTGACTGGTTCCTCAGTCGATACGTCGAGTCGGTCACGCCACGCGGTACGTTGTACTTCTGGACCGCTGATCAGCCGCTCCCACAGGAGTGTCGACGCGAGGTTGGCGACAATTGGTCGCGTCCTCCGGTCCACTCGCTCACGTCGCTTGCGGATCAAGCGTCGGTTTGAGCCTCAGAAA
>DAIMKK010000176.1:0-6138 GCA_036721745.1 Pseudolabrys sp.
CTTCAGCGTCTTGTAGGGCTGCTGGTCATTGACCAGGAGCAGGACCGGATCGGCGACCAGACGCGCGAGCGGAATGAAATCGGCGCGCGACGTTTTCACCGGACGGCCGAACAGCTTGTCCACCTCGGCGTAACCGGAAATACCGGTGTTGTGCGACAGTAGCGTGTAGCCGTCCGGCTTGGCGGTGGCGACGACCTGCGCGCCGACCTGTCCGGCGGCGCCGGCCTTGGTCTCGACCACCACCGGCTGCTTGAGGACCAACTCCATCGCGGCGGCCAGCGGCCGCGTTACGATTTCGTTGATGCCGCCGGGCGGAAACGCGTTGAAGATGGTGATGGCGTGCGAAGGAAATGCCTCTTGCGCGAGGGCGGGCCGCGCCGCGAGTGCGCTTGCTGACGCGGCCGTGCCAATGATGAAACTGCGCCGATCCATGTCGTTCTCCCAGATTATGACCGCCGGCATTGTCGTTGCCGGCATTTTTAAAGCCGAAAGCCGCGCGTACCGTGATGGTGACACGCGCGGCATTCCACCCGTGCGGAGCTTGCGCTCCGTTATCCCTGCACGCGGCCGATGTTCTTGACCGCCTCTTCGATGCGGGCGGCATCGGCATCCCAGAACTTGGCGAATTCCGGCGCATCGAGGTATTCGACCTCCTGGCCGAGATTGGCCATTGAATTTTTGAAGACGTCCGTGGCCACCGCCTGCTTGAGCACGGTGCGCAGATAGGTGATGACCGGCTGCGGCGTGCCTTTCGGCGCGAACAGGCCGACCCACAAATAGTATTCGATGTTGTAGCCGAGCTCCTTCATGGTCGGCACGTCGGGCAGCGCCTTCGAGCGCTTGGCACCGAACAAAGCGAGCGGCTTGGCCTTGCCGCCCTTAATCTGGGCGAGGCAGGCCGACACTGACGACACCAGCACCTGGGCATTATTGCCGAGGAACGCGGTGAGGGCGGGCCCGCCGCCATTAGTGGGCAGATGGCGCAGCTTCAACCCACCCGCCGCTTTCATGTAGAGCGCGGTCGGGATGTGCAGCGCGCCATAAAGGCCGGAGGACGAGAAGATGATTTGATCCGGCCTTTTCTTGGCGTCGTCAGTGAGGTCCTTCAGCGTCTTGTAGGACTGCTGGTCGTTAACGATGAGCACGCAAGGATCGGCGACGAAGCGCGCGATCGGAATGAAATCGGCGCGGGTGAATTTCACCGGGCGGCCGAACAGCTTGTCGACCTCGGCAAAGCCGGAGATCGATGTGATGTGCGACAGCAATGTGTAGCCATCGGGCTTCGCGTTGGCTGCAACCTGTGCCCCCACCGCGCCAGCAGCGCCGGCTTTGGTTTCGATCACCACCGGCTGTTTGACGATCGGCTCAAGCACGGCAGCCAGCGGGCGCGTCACCACGTCGGATGCGCCGCCGGGAGGGAACGGGTTGATGATGGTGATGGCGCGGGACGGATAGGCGTCCTCGGCGAAAGCGGGCCGTATGGTCAGGGCTGCTGCTGCGGCCGCACTGCCGGCGACGAAATGGCGTCTATCCATGGAATCCTCCCAAAACACGGTTTGGCCGGCAGCAGGCCGGCCTTGTTATTGTGGCCAGGATGCTATCGCCCGCAGCGGTCGCCAATCAAGCGTCAATGATCGCCACCGCCCGGGTCCAGCCGGCGGAGCCGCCGCGTACTTTCACCGGAAAGCAGCTCACCATGAAGCCCTTGGCCGGCAAAGTTTCGAGATTGTGCAGCTTCTCGATATGGCAATAGCCGATTTCGCGACCGGCGCGATGGCCTTCCCAGATCAGCTTGGCATCGTGGGTCTCGGCGTATTTCTGCATCGTGTAGACGAAGGGAGCGTCCCAGCTCCAGCCATCGGTGCCGGTGACGCGCACGCCGTGTTCGAGCAGATAGAGCGTGGCCTCGCGGCCCATGCCGCAACCCTTGGCGACATAATCGGGGCGGCCATAGGCCGCGCCGGCGGTGGTATTCACCACCACGATTTCAAGCGGTGAAAGCGTGTGGCCGATGCGCTTGAGTTCGGCCTCGACGTCGGCTGCGCTCGCCACATAGCCGTCGGGGAACTTGCGGAAGTCGAGCTTCACGCCGGGCTGCAGGCACCATTCCAGCGGCACCTCGTCGATGGTGATGGCGCGCTTGCCGCCATCCATGGTGGAAGCGAAGTGATAGGGCGCGTCAAGATGGGTGGTGCAATGGGTGGAGAGCCGGACCCATTCGAATCCCCAGCCTTCGCCGTCGGGCAGCTCTTCCTTTTTCAATCCTGGGAAAAATTTGAGGACGTCGGCGGCGGTCGCCTGATGATCGAAATACTCGATCTTGGGGCCGTAGCCGGGTGGGTCGGCGGCTACGTCGTTTTCGAGCGGCACCGAGATATCGATGATCTTGCGCGGCATGTCACTATGACCGATGTTGGTGGTACAGACCCACATCACTCTCAGTCAATGCATCGACACTGTCCAGGAGATCGCCATGCCCGCTTATTGGGTTGCACGTTCGAAAATCAACGACCCGGTCGAGTACAAGAAATACACCGACTTGGTGCCCGGCATCATCGCCAAATTCGGCGGCAAGGTGCTGGCGCGCGGCGGCCGGTTCCAGATCATGGAGGGCCCCGCCAAATTCAGCCGCTTCATCGTGATCGAGTTTCCGACTTTGGAGCAGGGCGCCGCCTGTTTCACGTCGCCGGAATATGACCAAGCCGCGGCATTCCGGCGCAGCGGCGCCGGCGAGGTCGAAACCATCATGGTGGAGGGGGTTTAAGGGACGCCGACAGAACGAGGGTTCCCACTAGCGTGGGTCGCCGAATTCGGCCTAAAATACCGCAAAACGACAATAATCTGGGAGGGAGAACATGATGCACTACCTAAAATCGAAGATGTTTGCCGGCCTCGTGGGGGCGGCGGCGGCGCTTGCCGTATTCGCCGTATTTGCGATGTCGGCGAGTGCGCAAGACAAGAATCCGATCAAGATCGGATTCGGCATGGCTCAGACCGGCCCACTCGGGCCGAACGGCAAGTCCGCGCTGTTGGCCATGGAAATTTGGGCGGAAGAAATCAACGCCAAAGGCGGTCTGCTCGGCCGGCCGGTGAAGCTCGTCTACTATGACGACCAGACCAATCCGTCCTCGGTGCCGGGCATCTACACCAAGCTGCTCGACGTCGACAAAGTCGATCTGATCGTCGGCGGCTACGGCACCAACATGCTGGCGCCGGCCATGCCGGTCGTCATGCAGAAGAAGAAGTTGTTCCTCGGGTTGTACGGCCTCGGCGTCAATCACGAATTCAAATACGACCGTTACTTCGCGATGATCCCGACCGGGCCGACGCCGACCACGTCGTTCACGCAAGGCTTCTTCGACACGGCGATGGCGCAGAACCCGAAGCCGACGACGGTTGCGATCGTGGCCGCCGACGCCGAGTTCTCCAAGAACGCCTCCGACGGCGCGCGCGTGAACGCCAAGAAGGCGGGCCTCAAGATCGTCTACGACAAGAGCTATCCGCCTTCCACCACCGATTTCTCGCCGATCGTGCGCGCGATCCAGGCGACCAATCCGGATCTGGTGGTGATCTGCTCCTATCCGCTTGACTCGGTCGGCATGGTGCTCGCTGTGAACGAGGCCAAGTTCATGCCGAAAATGATCGGCGGCGGCATGGTCGGCCTGCAATCGACCGTGTTCAAGACCAAGCTCGGTCCGGCGCTCAACGGCTTCATCAACTATGACTTCTGGCTGCCGACCAAATCGATGATGTTCGCCGGCACCGACGAGTTCATGAAGAAATATCAGGAGCGCGCGGCCAAAGCCGGCGTCGATCCGCTCGGCTACTACATGGCACCTTACAGCTACGCGTATCTCGACGTGCTGGGCCAGGCGATCTCCGCGACCAAGAGCCTCGACGACGGCAAGCTCGCCGACTACATCCGCAAGACTACGTTCAAGACCATCGTTGGCGACGTTAAGTTCGGCAAAGATGGCGAGTTCGCCAAGGCGCGCGTGCTGCAGGCGCAATTCCGCGGCATCAAGGGCAACGGCATCGACCAGTTCAAGGATCCGAACGTCGAGGTCGTCATCACCCCGGCCGAGTACAAGTCGGGCAACATCATCTACCCCTACGAAAAGGCCAGGCAATAGGCCGTCCCAACCTGCCCACAATTGGACATTCGATGCGGCGCGGTCGAAAGACCGCGCCGTCTCCGTTTTGGGCTCACGCAATTGGATAGGGCGCCACCCGGTATCAGTAGACCATAGCGCCCGGCGCTGTCATGATTGGCCATCGAATAAAACAAGATCAATCGGGAGGAGCCACATGATGACTTATTTCAAATCGCAGACATGGGCCTGGGTTACGGGGGCAGTTGCGCTTGTGATCAGCGCGATGTTTGCGGTCCCCGGACACGCGCAGACCAAGGAGCCGATCAAGATCGGATTCGCCATGGCGCTGACCGGTCCGCTCGCCGCCAACGGCAAGATGTCGCTGGTGGCTATGCAGATCTGGGAAGACGACATGAACGCCAAAGGCGGCCTGCTCGGCCGGCCGGTCAAGCTTATCTACTACGACGATCAGAGCAGTCCGGCCCAGGTTCCCAGCATCTACGCCAAGCTGCTCGATATCGACAAAGTCGATCTGATCGTCAGCGGCTATGCCTCGACCCAGATCGCCGCGGCGATGCCGACCGCGATCGGCAGGAAAAAGCTGTTCATGAGCTTGTTCGGGACCGGCATCAACGAGACGTTCAACTATTCTAAATACTTCTCGATGATCCCGAACGGCCCAACTCCGAAGCCGGCCTTCACGCGCGGATTCTTCAAGGTCGCCGAAGTCCAGAAGCCCAAACCGCAAACGATTGCGTTGGCCGCGGCCGACGCCGAATTCGGGCACAACGCTTGCGAAGGCGCGCGCGAGAACGCGAAGGCGTCTGGATTTAAGGTTGTCTACGACAAGAGCTATCCGCCGACGACCGTGGACTTCACGTCGATCGTGCGGGCGATCCAGGCAACGAATCCGGATCTCTTGGTGGTCTGCTCGTATCCGCTCGACACCGTCGGCATGGTCAAGGCGATGCACGAAGTCGGCTTTAAGCCGAAGATGTGGGGCGGCGCGATGGTCGGCTTGCAGGCGACGGTGTTCAAGACTCAGCTTGGCCCGCTGCTCAACGGCGTCGTCAATTTCGATACCTGGCTGCCGGTCAAGTCGATGGAATTCCCCGGCTCGCTCGAACTGCTCAAGAAATATCAGGATCGCGCCAAGGCCGCCGGCACCGACCCGCTCGGCTACTATATGCCGGTGTGGGCCTATGCCTACGTGCAGGTGCTCGGCGACGCCATTGCCGCCACCAAGAGCATCAACGACGACGTGCTGGCCGACTATATCCACAAGACCACGTTCAAGACCGTGGTCGGCGACGTGAAGTTCAACAAACAAGGCGAGTGGGTTGAGGAGCGCACGCTGGCGGCCCAGTTTCAGAACATCAAGGGCAACACCATCGAAGACTTCCGCGATCTGAAAACCGAGGTGATCATCTATCCGCCGCAGTTCAAGAGCGGCGAAGTGATCTATCCTTACGAGAAGGCGAAGTAAGCTAACCCTTCACGGCGAAACGAAACGGCGCGGGAGAAATCCCGTGCCGTTTTTATTTTGCACTAAATTGTTTTATTGCGCATGATCTTATCCGAAAACCGGTTCCCACTTTTCGGGATCATGCGCGCTACATGCCGAGATAGAACTTGCGGATCAGGTCGTTGTTGTTGAGCTCGGCGGCCGAGCGGCCCTCGAAGGCGATCTTGCCGTGCACGATGACGTAGCCGCGGTCGGCGATGCGGATGGCTTGGGTGAAATTCTGCTCGGCCATCAACACCGTGAGCTGGTAGTGCTCCTTGAGCTCCTTGATGGCGTCGATGGTGCGCGCGACCAAAAGCGGGGCCAGCCCGACTGAGGGCTCGTCCACCAGCAGGATGCGCGGCGCCAGCATCAGCGCGCGGGCGAGCGCCAGCATCTGCTGCTCGCCGCCGCTCATGGAGCCGGCAAGCTGGTTGCGCCGCTCGGCTAGGCGTGGAAACGCCTCGAAGCAGAAATCGAGATTGGTCTTGATCTGCGCGCGCGCCTTCGGCCGGAAGGCGCCCAGCATCAGGTTTTCCT
>DAIMKK010000177.1:0-6108 GCA_036721745.1 Pseudolabrys sp.
TCTCCTTGGCGACGGTGACGCCGTCCTTGGTGATCCGAGGAGCACCAAAAGATTTGTCGAGCACGACGTTGCGGCCTTTCGGGCCGAGCGTGACCTTCACCGCGTCGGCGAGGATCTTGACGCCGCGCAGCATGCGGTCGCGCGCATCGACGGCGAATTTGACTTCCTTGGCAGCCATTTCAGTCCACTCCAATGTTTTCCAATGCGGGGATCAGGTGATCACGCCCATGATGTCGGACTCCTTCATGATCAGAAGGTCCTCGCCATCGAGCTTGACCTCGGTGCCTGACCATTTGCCGAACAGCACCGTGTTGCCGACCTTGAGATCGATCGGGATCAGCTTGCCGGCCTCGTCGCGGCCACCCGGACCGACGGCGATGACTTCGCCCTGCGAGGGCTTTTCCTGGGCGGTGTCGGGGATGATGATGCCGCCCTTGGTCTTCTCTTCGGCGGTGATGCGGCGCACGACGATGCGGTCGTGCAAAGGACGAAATTTGGTCTTGGCCATGGCTTCCTCGTCGGCGCTTGAGCGCATGCGGGTGACAAAATAGTGTCGATTTTTTAAGGTCTTAGCACTCATTAACGGAGAGTGCCAATTGCTGCCCGGGGACATATGGCCTTGCGCCGGGAGTGTCAAGCAGGCAGCGGCGCTGCCGTTAACGGGAACGGCCTAGCCGATGAGCTTCACGGCGCTGCAACCTGCTTGCCTTACTCGCCATTGCCCCGCAAAGTCCCCCCAACGGCGGTGCAGGAGCCCGTATGAGCCATTCCATTCGACCCAGTCTATCGACATCTCTTGTCCTGGCATTGCTCGCGCTTGGGCTCTCCGCCTGCGCTACCTCCAATCCCTTTGGCTCGTTCAGCAGTCCGCAGCAGCCTGCTGCACCGCAGCCCGCGATCGTGCCTCTGCTGCCGCCGGCCTTCCCGCCGCAGGATATCGTCGGGCGCTGGGGGCTCGCCGCCTACCACAAGGACGAAGACCGCCCGCGTATCGAGGCGGCCGCGGCCAATCAATGCAAGCAACCTTATGTCATCACGCTCGGCCCCAACGGCGGGGTGATGATGCATCTCGCCGACCAGCCCCAGCCCGAGGAACTGCGCCTGAAAGGCGCACCGGGCGGCAAGACCTATGTCGGCCCCGCGGGCGATTCGCCGGGCAGTGCACAGGATCGCGAGGTTTTGTCGTTCGACGGCCGGATACTGATTTTGCGCTGGATGGATTCCGAAGTGCAGAGCCGTTACGGCACTATGGTCTATGTACGCTGCGGGCCGGAAGGCGCCAAGCGGCCGGCCAAGCCGAAAGCAAAAACGGCGCCTAAGCCAAAGGCGGCTCTGAAGCCTATTCAGCCGCCCGTCCAGGGCGCCGCGCCGGCACGGTGACCTCTCCTCCGTCATTGCCGGGCTCGGCCCGGCAATCCATGATGACGCTCGGCAATAGCGAGCTTGCGTGAGGGGATCATTCATGGCCGCTCATCATGGATGCGCGGGTCAAGCCCGCGCATGACTCAGTTTATGTAGCCCCATGCCCGCTCCCCGCGACTTCATCGATGGCCCTTGGCGCGCCGTGCCGGTTCTCGGCGTCACCCAGATTTTGTCCTGGGGGACGATTTTTTACACGCCGGTGCTGATCGTGCCGCTGATCGCCGCCGAGCGCGGCTGGTCGATGTCGTTCGCCATGGGCGGCTTCTCGGTCGGGCTGCTGGCCGCCGGCTTGAGCGCACCCTATGTCGGCCGCTCGATCGATCGCTTCGGCGGCCATGTGGTGATGACCATCGGTTCGCTGATTGGCGCGCTCGGGTTGGTCCTGATCGGGCACGCCGCCGACCGCATCAGCTATCTCGCGGTGTGGATGGTGCTCGGCGTCGCCATGGCGGCGAACCTCTACGATTCCGCCTTTGCCACGCTCGGCCGCATCTTCGGCAGCGGCGCTCGGTCGCCGATCACCGCGTTGACGCTCGCCGGCGGCTTCGCCTCGACCGTGAGCTGGCCGATGACGCATGTTCTGCTGGAGGTGGTCGGCTGGCACGGCACCTATCTGGTCTATGCCGCGCTGCTGGCCTTTGTCTCGGCACCGCTGCATGCCTTGGCGCTGCCGCGCGAGCGCTTCGAGGCGATTGCCGCGCCGGCGAGCGACGCACCGGCGCCGCCGGCGGTGTTGCCGCCCTACGGATTACCGTTCATTCTGGTGGCTGCGGCGTTTGCGACTTATGCCTTCGTTCCCTCCGGGCTGTCCGCGCACCTCTTGGCGATCTTCGCGCGTTCCGGCATCGACGCTGGAACGGTGGTCTGGATCGGCGCGCTGTTCGGACCGGCACAGGTCGGCGCGCGGCTGATCGAATTCGCCTTCGGCCGCAATTTACATCCGCTGTGGGTGGCGCGCTTCGCGTTGTCGGTTCTTCTCTGCGCCTTCACGATGATGGCGCTGCTCGGCGTAACGGTGCCGGTGGCGGCGGCGTTCGCCTTGATGTTCGGCGGCGCCAACGGTCTCGTCACCATCACGCGCGGCGCGGTGCCGCTGGCGCTGTTCGGCGCCTCCGGTTACGGACGCCTAATGGGCCGGCTGGCCGGGCCGTTCCTGCTGGTGCAAGCGGCGGCGCCACTGGTGATGGCGTTCGTCGTGGACCGTGCAACCGATCCGGCGGCGCTGGCGCTCGCCGCCACTTTCGCGGCAGCCGCGCTGGTCTGCTTTATCCTGATAAAGCGGCCGACCTAACCGAACAGGACGTCGATGTCGCTCTGGCTGGTGTGGCCGGAATCGCCGTCGAGCCGGGGACCGTTGAGCAGCCCATGGCTCGCTACCGGCTTGGTGGCGGACGCGTTGGCCGGCCGGCCTTTGTGGCGCTCGAGCATTCCTTCGACCTGATCCTCGATCGTATTCAAGGTCTCGATCACATTGCCGATGCGCTGGCCGCTGAGATCCTGGAAATTACTAGCTTCGTAGATCTTCACGACGTGGTCCTGAATTTCCTGCGCGAGGCCGCGCTTGTAATCGTCCTTCAACGTGGCAGTGAGCGCCCTGGCGCAGTCGTCGATCACCTCGGCCGATTTCAGGATCTTCTCAGTGGCCTTTTCCATGCCCTCGACCGCGGCACCGAGCTTGCCGGCCGCATGCGCCATGCGGCGCTCTTGGCCGTCGCCAATGAGGGCGGCAAGCTCGCGCATGCTGTGGGCGACGGCGTCGTGCAGCAGAGCAAGCTCGCGCTTGAGCGATTTCACAGTGCCGTCGGTGCGATCAGGCCGCTCGGCGCGCGCGGGCGCCGTTTTGGGATCCGCCTTGGGGGCAGCCTTGGGGTCTATGACCTTGGCCTGCGCCGCGGTGTCCTTGCGCCGCACCGCCGCGCGGTCACCGAACATCCGCTCGACGCGGAAAACTTCACGCTGCACGCCACGCCCCCTCACGACCCCAATGATGAGTTTCTAACAGAGCGGCGATTAACGCCCGGTTGCGGTACGGAGCGTTCATACATCGCCGCAAATCGGAATTGGAAACGCGGCGTTTACCATGACCAAGCGTCTTTTACGCTAAATAAACTCTAATGCGACGAAGCCCACGCGCAGCCGTGCCAATCCGGCACGCGGCAGCTTCTGTTTACCATTCGGTGTCGCTTTGCGTTTGTAGTGCAATTGGTCCGACGTATTGAGTGCGAGAGTTTAAGCCGATGCAGCGTTCCATCTTTCCAGCCATCATCGTCGCCGTCTCCTTCAGCACCGCCACCTGGGCGCAGCCGCTGTCGCTCGCGCCTTCCGCCGAAGACACGCCGGACGCGCGCCCGATTCTGGTCGCCGCGCAAGGGCAGCAGACTCGCTCCGAACTCGGTGGCGGCTTCATCGAATTCCTGTTCGGCAATGGCGTGGAGCAGCCGCGATATCGCAGTCGCGAGCCGGAGCCCGAAAGGGCCTATGCCAATACCGCACCGGCTGCCGATCCGCGTTTCGAGTATCAGAGGCCCGGTTTCGAGATGGACCCGCGCTACGAGCGCCAGGAGGTCGACTATCGCGGCACCGAAGCGCCCGGCACCATCGTCATCGATACGCCGAACAAGTTCCTCTATCTGGTCGAGGGTGGCGGCAGGGCGATGCGCTACGGCGTTGGCGTCGGCCGTCCGGGCTTTACCTGGGCGGGCGTGCACGCGATCTCGGCCAAGAAGGAATGGCCGGATTGGGTGCCGCCACCGGAAATGCTCCAGCGCCAGCCGTATTTGCCGCACTTTATGGCCGGCGGTCCGGACAATCCGCTCGGCGCGCGCGCAATGTATCTCGGCTCGACCATGTACCGCATCCACGGCTCGAACGAGCCCTGGACCATCGGGCACAACGTCTCTTCCGGCTGCATCCGCATGCGCAATGCGGACGTGGTCGATCTCTACAGCCGCGTGAAAATCGGCACCAAGGTGGTCGTGCTTTAGTCGTCGGCGGGGACCGCCAGCGCGACGCCGTGTTCCGCCAACAGGCGTGGAAATTCTGCGGAATTGAAAAAGGTAAATTCGCGTTCGCGCTGATCGGTGAGCGGGTCTAGGCGCTGCAACTCGGCATCGACGAAACCGGGATGGCACATGATTAGACCACCGTCCGGCAGCCCGGCCAGGAATCGCGGGAATAGTGCGGCGAAATCGGGCTTGCCGTCGAAATCATAGGCGCCGGCAAAGGCCGGATTGGTGGCGACACCCAGCAGCCGCGCCTTGCGGCGAAAACCGACGCTCAAAACGTCGAGCACCAATTCTTTGCGGTCCTTCAGCCGTCTCGTCGAGCCCGGGCGGCCGCATTGCCTAACCCATGCATCAGGCGCCGCTTGCGCGGCCACCTTGAGCACAGCATCGCGTACCTGCGGAAACAGATGCACGTGCTGGTGGCCGTCGATGAAGTCGGGCGGACGGCCGAACGCCATGACGAAGGCTTGCACTTGCGTGGCGACCTCGATCACCAGCCGTTCGAGATTGAGCCGGCGCGTGATCGCCGTGCGCATCATTTTGTTGAGCGGCAGGAAATGGCCGCGGCTAAGCGGCGCGAAGCCCTCGCCCATCGGCTTGAAAGGCGCCGTCAGCGTGACATGCAAGCCGAGCGCGGCGCGTTTTTCTCCGGAATTGAGCTCATCAAGCGCCGCCGCTTCGCTCGCGTCGACATGCGCCGCCGCCATCATGACCGACGTCGCATTGATGCGCCGACGCAAGATCAATTCACGAATGGCGGCGTTGACCGAACGGGAAATGCCGTAATCGTCCGCGCACAGCCAGATTTGGCGGCCGGCCGTCGCCACGTTGCGCTTACTCCGCCGCGCGCGAGGCCGCCGGGCGCGGCTTTGCGGTTTCTTCGGTGGAATCTTGCGCGCTCTTCACGCTGTGTTCGGCGACGAAATAGACCGGCCGCGCTTTGATCTCGGATAACAGTTTGCCGATATATTCGCCGAGCACGCCGATCATCAGGAGCTGCACGCCGCCGAGCACCATCAGTCCGACCACCAGGGACGGATAGCCGGGTACGTCCTGGCCGAACAGTAGCGTCTGCAAGACGATCCAGCCGCCGAAGAACAGCGCGGTGACCGCAAGCAGCAGGCCGAGCAGGCTGGCGACGCGCAGCGGCGCCACCGAGAACGACGTCAATCCTTCGATCGACAGGCCGATCAGCGTCCATACGCTCCAGCTCGTCGCGCCGTGCGCGCGCAATGCCGGCTCGTAATCGACGCGCACCTGCTTGAATCCGATCCAACTCGACAGCCCTTTGAAGAAGCGGCTGCGTTCGGGCATCTGCCGCAACGCCGCCGCCGCGCGCGCCGACAGCAGGCGAAAATCGCCGGCATCTTCGGGAATTTTCTGCCGCGCGCCCAAATTGATCAGCGCGTAGAACCAGTGAACGCTGGCGCGGCGCAGCCAGGGCTCGTTCACGCGGTGCGCCTTGGCGGTGTAGACCACGTCGTAGCCGTCATCGAGCCAGCGCGACACCAGGGTCTCGATCAGGCTCGGCGGGTGCTGGCCGTCGCCGTCCATGAACAGCACGGCGCCGAGCCGGGCATGGTCGAGGCCGGCGAGCAAAGCTGCTTCCTTGCCGAAATTACGCGACAGCGTCACCACCTGGACGTCGAGCGGCAAAGCGGGAAGCGCATTGGCGGTCTGG
>DAIMKK010000178.1:0-6006 GCA_036721745.1 Pseudolabrys sp.
TGTCCATATAACGCTGGATGCCGACCGTGGTTTGGAAGGCGCGCGAGCCGAGAAAAGCGCCGTAGAACGGATACAGGCTGAAGCTTTTGTAGCCGCAGTGGCTCAATGAATGCGGCAGGCCGCGCATGACGTGGCCGGCGGCGATGCGAGTGACCGAAGTGGCAAAACGTCCGAAGGAGCGAGCCGATAATCCGGTAAGGACATTGTATTCGGTGAACCAGCTCGGGCCGCCGGCGCCTTCCACCACAAGCTTGCGCGCCACTCCGTCGAACGAGCGGAAGTGCCGGTGATAGCCAGGCGGAACCTTAATGCCGGGCGCGGCAGTGATATCGAAACTCGATTCATCGTGTAGCAGGATGATATGCGGAAGCTTGCGTGAGGGATTACAGGTCGCGACGGGCGTCGCCTTGAGTCGTTCGGCTGAAGCCGCATCCGTTTCCATATATCCGTGGGTGGCGAGTTCATATATCGCCTCGACGCCCGTGCGCGCGAATTTCGAGACGAAGTTATGACTGAAGAAATCCTCATAGAGGTCGGTTGGGATCGAGAGCGACAGAGCCACGAGCGCGCCTAAGCAAAGCGTGCCGCCGCCGGCGCTTACGCGCAGACGCACACGGAACGGGTCGAAGTGCCAAGCCAGTGCCACCAGCGCCGCCACGGCGACGGTGGCGAGCGCGATCGGCAAGCGCAGCGACGGTATGGCGGTGAGCAGGAAAGCGGATGTGTCCCGATCGATGATCATCAGATCCACAAAATCGACGGTCATCCAGAGTTTGCCGTGCTTAAACTGCGACAGCTGGATCAACGTGACGACAAGCACGAGCGAGATCAGCGCGGCCACGACCGGACGGCGAAGTGCGGCAAGGCAAATGAAGTTCAGCAAGGCCCAGGTCAGCAAAACGCAGCCTTCGAGGTCAAGTCGACCTCGGTCGTCGTCATGATGACGAGCGCCGTAACATGCGCGACGGCGATGACGGCAAGCGTTGCAGCGTCGCGACGGGAAACCGTCTCGGAAAACACGAGGCGATTGAACAGAGCGGAAGCGGCAGACAGCATGGCCAGCGGATGACCATACCCGGCAATGAGTACCCATTACCCCCAGCGCATGGCTCCGTTGTCATAACACTGTAATCGAACTGTCATTTCAAGCCGTTTCGGCAAGCTGCCGCTATTTTATCCATCCGACTCAAGGACATGCGCTGAAATCCCGCCTGCGACGTCGGGTTTCTTGCCATTCGGCGGCATGCCATCATCGCGCATGGCCATCGACCCCCACCTCGCCGATGCGTGGGCGCGGCTGCCCGATTACCTCGGCAGCCACGTGCTGGTAAGCATCACCGCGCTCGCCATCGGACTGGGCGTCAGTCTGCCGCTGGCGATCGCCTCACGGCGGCGGCCGGTGCTGCGCGGTACCATGCTGACGTTCGCCAGCGTGGTGCAGACCATCCCTGGCCTGGCGCTGCTGGCACTATTTTATCCGACGCTGCTAGCGCTTGCCGCCGTGTGCGAGCGTCTGTTCGGCAAGGGCTTCTCGGCGCTCGGTTTCCTGCCATCGGTTTTGGCGCTGGCGCTCTATTCGATGCTGCCGGTGCTGCGCAACACGGTGGCAGGCTTGGACGGCATCAGCGAAGGTCTGCACGATGCCGGGCGCGCACTGGCGCTGACGCCGCGACAAACTTTGCGCCTCATCGACTTGCCGCTGGCCATGCCGGTGATCATGGCCGGTATCCGCACCTCGGCGGTGTGGGTGATTGGCACTGCCACGCTATCGACGCCGATCGGCCAGACCAGTCTCGGCAACTACATCTTCGCCGGCTTACAGACACAGAACTGGGTGTTCGTGCTGTTCGGCTGCGTGTTTGCCGCGGCACTGGCGCTCGTCGTCGATCAATTGCTGGCGCTGATGGAGCGCGGTGTGGCCTCGCATAGCCACCGGAATATCGCCGCCGGCGGCGCCGGGTTGGTGCTGGTCGTGCTGGCCGCGCTCTTGCCGGGGTTAGGCCATGCGTCGGCAACTTACGCGATCGGTGCCAAGCCGTTCACCGAGCAATACGTGCTGGCTGCGCTGATCGAGCAGCGCCTGGCGGCGCGCGATTTGTCGGCGCAGCACCGTGACGGCCTCGGCTCCGCCGTCATCTTCAACGCGTTGGTGGCCGGCGATATCGACGCCTATGTGGATTATTCCGGCACGATCTGGGCGAACGAGATGCACCGCAGCGACATCAAACCGCGCGCGGAAGTATTGGCCGAGGTTTCGCGCTGGCTCGAGACCACGCATGGCATCCGCATGCTCGGTTCGCTCGGCTTCGAAAACGCCTATGCACTGGCGATGCCGCGCGCGCGCGCCGAGAAACTCGGCATCCGTTCGATCGCCGATCTCGCCGCTCACGCGCCGCAACTCTCCATCGCCGGCGACTATGAATTCTTCGAACGTCCGGAGTGGAAGGCGATACGCGCCGCCTATGGTTTGAACTTCGCCCGGCAGCGCACCATGCAATCGGACTTTATGTACCAGGCCGCAGTAAATGGCGACGTCGACGTGGTGTCGGCCTACACCAGCGACGGCCGCATCGCACAATTCGATCTAACGGTGCTCGACGATCCCAAGCACGCCATCCCGCCTTATGACGCCGTCCTGCTGCTATCGTCCAAGCGCGCCAATGACGAGGCTCTGATCGCCGCGCTCAAGCCGCTGATCGGCGCCATCCCTGTCGAGCTGATGCGCGCGGCCAATCTGCGCGCATCAAGCGGCACTTCGGCGGGCGAAGCAGCGCGGCAGCTGGCGCGTGAGATGGCGAAGGGCCGCTAAACGCTAGTTGCGGTCTTCTTTGCCTTCCAACTCTTTCGCGCGAATTTCCGTCATCTTGCGCATGCATTCGCCCGCCTCGATGCGGGCGATGGTGCCCTCGCCCAGTCCGTAATAAAGACAGTTGGCATCGCGGTACTGGATCCACAGCCGCTGCGCCACACGCAATTGCTCGCGCTGCTTCGGTTCAACATCCTTAAGCGTTTGCTGATACGCGATGGTCATGCGCTTGTCCCAGTACACGGTCTTAGCCTTGAGACAATCCACCATTTCGTAGGTGCTGCCGTCGCAGCCTTTGTCGGGCTCGCCCTGTTCGCCCGCAAATGCAAAAGCGGCCGCCCCGATCAGGGCGGCCGCAGCGATGATTGCAATGCGCGGGCGCAAGGTCAGTTTTTCGTTTTGTCGACCAACGCTCTCTGCTTGATCCACGGCATCATCTCGCGCAGTTTGGCGCCGATCTGCTCGGCCGGATGCTCGGCCAGCTTGGCGCGGGTCGCCTTGAACGAGGTTTGGTTGACTTTGTGTTCCAGCATCCAGTCGCGCGTAAAGCGGCCGGACTGGATGTCGGCCAAAATGCGCTTCATCTCGGCGCGCGTCTCCTGCGTGATCACGCGCGGGCCGGAGACGTATTCGCCGTATTCCGCGGTGTTCGACACCGAATAGTTCATATTGGCGATACCGCCCTCGTAGATCAGGTCGACGATCAGCTTCATCTCGTGGATGCACTCGAAATAGGCCATCTCGGGCGCGTAGCCGGCCTCGCACAGCGTGTCGAAACCCGCCTTCATCAGTTCGACCACGCCGCCGCACAGCACGGATTGCTCGCCGAACAGATCGGTCTCGCATTCCTCCTTGAAGGTGGTCTCTATGATGCCGGCGCGGCCGCCGCCGATCGCCGCGCCATAAGACAAGCCGAGGTCGTGAGCATTGCCGGAGACATCCTTGTGGATCGCCACCAAGCAGGGCACGCCGGCGCCGCGCTGATATTCCGAGCGCACGGTATGGCCGGGACCCTTGGGCGCGATCATCAGCACGTCGAGATCGGCGCGCGGCTCGATCAGGTTGAAATGCACGTTGAGCCCGTGCGCAAACATCAGCGCCGCGCCCTGCTTCATGTTGGCAGCAAGATGGTCGCGGTAGATGTCGCCCTGCAATTCGTCGGGGGTGAGCATCATCATCACGTCGGCCCATTTGGCGGCCTCGGCCACTTCCATGACCTTGAACTTCTCGGCCTCGGCCTTTTTCACGCCGCCGGAGGATTTGCGCAGCCCGACCGCAACCTCTTTCACGCCGCTGTCGCGCAGATTGAGCGCGTGAGCATGGCCCTGGCTGCCGTAGCCGATGATGGCGACCTTCTTGCCCTTGATCAGGTTCAGGTCGGCGTCGCGATCGTAGTAAATACGCATGGTACTTAACCCCTATTTGGGCCGCTCAGTCGGGCCGTTTGTTCTTCGTAGCGCAGCTTCTAGATTTATTGGACCGCCGGGACAAGCCCGGCTCAACGTGCCGACATTCCCTCCGGCCCGCGCGCGATAGCCGCGATGCCGGTGCGCGAGACCTCGACCAGGCCGAGCGGCAGCATCAGCTCGACGAACTGGTCGATCTTGTCGCTTTTTCCCGTGATCTCGAAGATGAAACTTTCTGTGGTGGCGTCGATCACCCGCGCCCGGAACGCATCGGCCAGCCGCAGCGCCTCGACCCGGTGCTCGCCTTTGCCCCTGATCTTGACCATGGCGAGTTCGCGCTCGATCGAGCGGCCGGTGAGCGTCATGTCGACCACGCGGTGCACCGGCACCAGGCGGTCGAGCTGGTTCTTGATCTGCTCGATCACCATCGGCGTGCCGGTGGTCACGACCGTGATCAGCGACAGATGCGCCTGATGCTCGGTCTCCGACACCGTCAGCGACTCGATATTGTAGCCGCGGCCGGAGAATAGGCCGATCACGCGCGCCAGCACGCCCGGCTCGTTGTCGACCAGCACCGACAGCGTATGCGTCTCTGCCTTCTGCGCGGTCGGGGCCGCCGGATAATGACTTGTCGAGGGAGCGTTCATGATCGTTCCTTACCGTCTAACGATGGAGAAGGCGTAGTCGCGGCCCTGCCCGCGCACCAGCGCGAGATCGATCCACAGCATCGCGTGCGCTTCGAGCAGGCGCGCGTTGCGCAGCGGTCCGGCGTCGATCACCTCGAAGCCAAGCTCGCTCACTAGATTGACCACCTTCGGCTTGTTCGCCATGTCGTCGCCGGCGACGAACATCACCGAATTCACGCCGTTGAAAACCGGGTTTGCCATGTTGCCGAAGCCCGTGGTGTTGAGCGTCTTGAACACCGAGGCGCCCGCCGCCCAGCCCTGTACCTTCTCGCCGCCGGAAATGCTGTGACCGATTTCCAAGCCGATACCCTCCGGTCCGCGGGTCAGCGGATTGGTGGCATCGAGGATGATTTTGCCCTTGATATTGCCCATGGAGCGGATCGCGGCCTCGGTCGCCGGCCATGGCGTCGACAGCACAATCACGTCGGCGGAGGCCGCAGCTTCGGCGGCGGTACCGGCGCGCGCCTTGCCGCCGATCTTGCCGAGCAAACCTTGCGTCTTCTCAGCCTTCGGATCGCGTACACCGAAAACGACGTCATGACCCTTCTGCGCCCAGTTGGTTCCGAGCGCGCCGCCGACATTGCCGGCGCCGATGATGGCGAGCTTCATCAGACCATCACCTTGCCTGCTTCGGTGATCGCGCTGTCGAGACTTTCAGCCGCGTCGCCGAGGATCATTTCATTATGCGCGCGTCCCGACGGAATCATCGGGAAGCAATTTTCTTTCGGGTCGACCACGCAGTCGAACAGCACCGGCTTGTCGACGTCGATCATTTCCTTGATCGCGTGATCGAGATCGCCCGGCTTTTCGCAGCGGATGCCGTAAGCGTGATAGGCCTCGGCCAGCTTGACGAAATCCGGCAGCGCCTCGGAATAGCTTTCCGAATAGCGGCCGCCGTGCAGCAATTCCTGCCACTGCCGCACCATGCCCATATAGCGGTTGTTGAGGATGAAGATCTTGATCGGCAACCGGTACTGCACCGCGGTCGACAGTTCCTGCATGGTCATCAGCACCGAGGCCTCGCCGGCGATGTCGATGACCAGAGATTTCGGATGCGCGAGCTGCACGCCGACCGAGGACGGCAAGCCGTAGCCCATGGTGCCCAGCC
>DAIMKK010000179.1:0-6003 GCA_036721745.1 Pseudolabrys sp.
CGGCCCGGCGCCGTAACGACGCCGCGATGGCGCGCCGAGAGGCGCCACGTGCTGGCAACGGCACGTGACTTACACTGCATGACGCGCCGCTTGGCGCGCCATCCCCTCATTTTTTGAGGGGGACGGAAGAGACGACGGCCTACCCGGGGCCGCAAAGAATACGGGCGATGACGTATGCGCTAATGACGAGAAGGAGAATGAAAATGGAAATCGACCTGCCGGAGGTCGTAACCGAGGTGCGCGAAGCGTTCGACGCCTACGAGAGAGCGCTGGTCGGCAACGACGTCGCCGCGCTCAACGCGTTTTTCCGAGACGATGCGCGCACCATCCGCTACGGCGCCAATGAAATTCTCTACGGTTCTGCCGAGATCAAAGCGTTCCGCGCGGCGCGCTCGCCGGTGGCGCTCGGGCGTACGATCTCGCGGACCGTCATCACGACTTACGGGCGAGAATTCGCGGTGGCCTCGACGCTGTACGAACGCCCCTCGGCGCCCGGCAAGACCGGCCGGCAGATGCAGACCTGGGTCAAATTCCCGGAAGGCTGGCGCGTGGTGGCCGCGCACGTCAGCTTGATCGATAGCGCATGATCCCGAAAAGTGGGAACCGGTTTTCGGATAAGATCATGCGCAATAAATATATGCCCTAAAGCGCCGCGACCGCCGACACCTCGATCAGAAACTGTTCCTGCACCAGGCGATCGATCAACAGCAGCGTGTTGGGCGGATAGGCGCCGTTGGCAAACATTTTCGGAAACTCGCGCAGCCGCCACGCCATGAATTTAGGGATGTCCTGCGAGTGCACCATGTAAGTGGTGAATTCGACAATATTGCCCCAGCCGGCGCCGACTGACTTCAGCGCTGCCTCGATATTGGCGAAGGTCTGCGCGCATTGCGCCTCGAAGCCGCCGTCGACGGCGAGCTTGCCGTCTTTGAGGACGCCGACCTGGCCCGCGATGAAGACGAATTCCGACGCCTTCACGCGGGTGAGGTGGGAATATTGCCCGAGCGGCTTGCCGAGCGCGTCAGGATTGAGAATCTTGATGTCGGCCATCGTCAGACTCTTTTTCCTATGCGCCGCGGCATCGCCGCTGCGGCGTTAGCTCATTGTGAGACGCCACTCGCTTTGATCGGCGCCGCCCACTTCTCGATTTCGCTTGCCGTGAACTTGCCGAGGTAGTCCGGGCTACGGCGGTCCGGCGCCACGATCATGGCGCCTAAAGTTTGCAAGCGGTCGCGTACCGAAGGCGTTTCCATTGCGGCAATGGCCGTCTCGTTGAGTTTCTTGACGACGTCGGCCGGAGCACCCTTCGGCAGATAGATGGCGTTCCAGGTATAGGCCTGCACGTCGAGACCTTGCTCGCGCGAGGTCGGCAGGTTCGGCAGCACGGGCGAACGTTCGGCGGTCATGATCGCCAATGGCTTGACCGTGCCGCCATCGATCTGCGCCTTGGCGGTGGTGATGATCTCGCACAGGAAATCGATGCGGCCGGCCACCAGATCCTGCATCGCCGGGCCGGTGCCCTTGTAAGGCACGTGGACGATATTGGTGCCCATCGCGGTGTTGAGTACCACGCAGCCGAGATGCGTCGCCGATCCTGCGCCGGCGGAGCCGAATTGCATTTTGGCGTCGTTGGCCTTGGCGTAGGCGACGAATTCCTTGAGGTTGTTGGCCGGCAAGTCCTTGCGCACGATCAGAACGATCGGCACGTCGGCGATCAGCGCGACCGGCGTGAAGTCGGTCATCGCGTTATAGAGCGGCTTTTTGTAAAGCGTCTGGCCTTGCGCTTGGGTGCCCACCGTGCCGAGCAGCATGGTGTAACCGTCGGGCCTGGCGTCGGCCACGCGCTTACCGCCGGTCATGCCGCCGGCGCCGCCAATGTTTTCGACGATCACCGTCTGGCCGAGCAGTTCGCCCATGCGCTGCGCCATCACGCGGCCCAACACATCGGTCGGACCGCCGGCGGCGAATGGAATGATCAAGGTCAGCGTGCGGCTCGGAAAGTTTTCCGCGCCGGCAAATCCGGTGAGCGCCAGCAGCATCGCCAGCGCGGTGCCAATAATTGTTCTTTTCATGGGGTTCCTCCGCATTAACGAGAAATCCTTGCGCCCCTAGTCATGGCGCGGTCAAGGGCAGCTCAAGAATGGCTGCTATCCGACTTCGACGACCTCTTCCGGAAACTGGTGCAGCCGGTCGCCCGGGCCATTGCCGCCGATCAGATAGTTGTCGCACAGCCAATTGAGATAACCGGCGTGGATATAAGTCGGGTGGACGACGATATTCATGTCCTTTTCGATGGTCATCGGCTCGTCGTTGCGGATCAGCGGCCGCTCGACCAGGTCGTAACCCTGGCCGTGGCAGTATAACCGCGCCTCCATCGGGCGGCCGTTCTTGCGCATGAAGGCGTTGAAGGCGTCCCAGATGTCCTTGCAGGACGCGCCCGGCTTGAGCAAATCGAGGGTGAGCTTGCGCGACTCCATGCAGAAGGCGAGTTCGTCCTTCATCGCCTGCGGCACCTTGGCGCCGACCACGCAGGAGCGTCCGAGCTCCGTGTACATGCCGCCCGGCCCGTTATCCTCGACCAGCAGCGCGATCTGGTCGCCGGCCTGGATCACCCGGTTCTGCAGATGGCGGTTGGCGAACTTGCTCGGCTTGCCGAGCGGCATCGAGGCGCACAGATAAATGCCGTTCTCGCTGCCGTGGCACTGGCTGTAATGCTGGGCGGCGGCGGCGACTTCGGTGTCGCGCATGCCGGGTTTCACCGCGGCGAAGGCGGCGCGCATGGCGCCGTCCTGCATCGCTGCTGCGCGCTTGACCAGTTCCATTTCCTCCGCGCTCTTGATCACCTTGATGCGGTCGACCATATCGGTCGCATCGACATAGCGCGCCTTCGGAAACGTACGCTTGACGTAATCGAGCAGCGCATAGGACATCTGATAGGTGCCGACATAGCCGATGGTGGCGTTGCGGAACGGCGCCAGCGCCTTGGCGGCGAGCTCCGGGTCATAATCTTTGGTGTAATGCGCCGAGGCGTAGCTCGGCGTCGTGAGGATGCGATCGACGCCGCGCCAGGTCTGGTCGCCCTGCGCGGTCGCCTCGCCGCCGCCGAACGGTCCCTGACACACCACGGTCATCGCGCCGTCGCGCGGAAAGATCACCGTGTTGGGGTAGCCGTTGGTCGCCGGCATGTCGGTGAAATAACGCACATAGCCGCCCATGTGATCGTTGTTGTTCTGCATCAGCAGCACGTCGATCTTGTCGCGCTCCATGGCGGCGCGAACGAGACGCCAGCGACGCTCTAATTCGGCGGTGGAGATTGGCGTATTTAGGCGTTCCGACAAAGCCATAGCTTCAATCTCCCCAGAAACTTACCAAGACGCAGGCTTGCGCACGATGTTGATCATGTTCTTGAGATCGTTGCTGAGGAACTTGGCCATGTTGCCGGCGATGGTCGGCATGGCGCGGTCCTCGTAGCCCTGCGAATAGCCGCCGAGGTGCGAGAAGATCGTCACGTTCTTGGTCTTCCACAGCGGATTGTCCGGCGGCAGCGGCTCTTGCGAAAACACGTCGAGGCCGGCGCCGGCGATCTGGCCGGTCTCCAGCGCCTTGATCAATGCCGGCTCGTCCACCACGCCGCCGCGCGCGACATTCACCAGATAGGCGGTGGGCTTCAAGGCGGCGAGCAATTTCGCGCCGACGATGTTGCGCGTCTCGGGCGTCAGCGGCGCGAGCACCACCAGATAGTCAAGTTCGCCGGCGACCTTCATGAGATCGCCGCGCGCGACCATGCGGTCGAAGCCGGGCGCCGCGCGCGGGCTACCGCTGATGCCGACCACCGTCATATGAAACGTCTTGCAGATCGGCGCGAGGTATTCCGCGATCAACCCGACGCCGAGAATGCCGACGGTCTTGCCGGACAGAAGCTGCGACGGCCAACGGTCCCATTTGGCGTTCTCTTGCGCGCGCACCGAGCGCGGCAGGTCGCGCGCGAGCGACAGCATGAAGGCGATGGTGGCTTCCGAGACCGGCGCGCCATGAATACCGCGGATATTGGTGACGACAACCTCTTTGCCGAGCGAGGGCAGGTCGACGATGTTGTCGACGCCGGTGCCGAGCGCCTGGATCCACTTCAGTTTGGGCGCATCGCGCACCACGTGGTCGGCCATCGGCGGGGAAAAGCACAGCAGGATGTCGGTGTCGGCAATGTAGGGCTCTACCAGGGTATGGTGGCCGACCACGTTGATGGTTAGCTGCGGGAACTGCTCCAGCAGCATGGCCTTGTAACGGACCCGCATCGATTCCTGGACTTCGGTGAGGATGAGGAGATTTGGCATGGGGGTGGATGTATAGTCACAAATGCGCGGTTGGGAAATAACCGGGCGCAGGTGACCCGCATCGCGGGTCTGGGCTAGCATTCGGTGGTAATGCCGGGAGGAGAGTGAATGCTATGAACTCTATGCCGATCGATTTGGCGACCGTGGACTGGCTCTATGTCGTCATCCTGGCGCTGTTCGTCTTCCTTGCCACGCTGATCGCCGGTGTCCTGTCCTTCGGCCGCCGCATCCTGGGCGCCGTGCTGTCGGCGGTCTTGTTCGCGACGGCCTTCGTGTTCTGGACCTACTATCCACACCACTTGCCGCTGCCGACCGCGTTGACGCCGCCGAAGGCCGCGGTGACGACGGCGCCTGCGCCGGCTGCTCCAGCCGCGCCGACGCGTCCGCGCAATCCGGTGACGGACATCACGCCGCCCGCCGCTCCGTCTGCGCCGCCGGCTACCGCACCGGTCAATCCGCCGGCGCGCTAGGCTTGCGTCCCAGCGTCTTATTGATGTTCTCTGTCGTTTCGTTAGGTTCAAAAATGTCCGGGAGAGTGGTGGTCTTGCATGAAGAAGGTCTATCCCGACGCTAAAAGCGCGCTGGCCGGTCTGCTCAAGGACGGCATGTTGATCCACGCCGGCGGCTTCGGCCTGTGCGGCATCCCGGAAACGCTTATTCTGGCGATCCGCGACTCCGGCGTGAAGAATCTCACGGTGGTGTCGAACAATGCCGGCGTCGATGGCGCCGGTCTCGGGCTGCTGCTGGAGACCAAGCAGGTCAAGAAGATGATCTCGTCTTATGTGGGCGAGAACAAATTGTTCGCCCAGCAATATCTCGGCGGCGAGCTGGAGATCGAATTCAATCCGCAGGGCACGCTGGCCGAGCGCATCCGCGCCGGCGGCGCCGGCATTCCGGCTTTCTTCACCCGCACCGGCGCCGGCACCGACATCGCCAAGGGCAAGGAAGAACGCGAGTTCGACGGCGAGCGCTACATCATGGAGCGCGGCATCGTCGCGGATCTTGCGATCGTGCACGCCTGGATGGGCGATACCGAAGGCAATCTCGTCTACCGCAAGACCGCGCGCAATTTCAATCCGATGATGGCGACCGCCGGTAAGGTCACCGTCGCCGAGGTCGAACACCTGGTGCAGCCGGGCGATTTCAATCCCGATCACATCATCACGCCGGGCGTTTACGTCAAACGCATCGTCCACGTGCCGAACGCGACCAAGCACATCGAGCAGCGCACCGTGCGCAAGCGCGTCGCACCGGCCGGAACCGGAGAGGAGGTTTAAAATGGCCTGGACCCGCGATCAGATGGCCGAACGCGCCGCCAAGGAATTGCGCGATGGCTACTACGTCAATCTCGGCATCGGCATTCCGACACTGGTGTCGAACTATATCCCGGACGGCATGACAGTGCAGTTGCAAAGCGAGAACGGCATGCTCGGCTTCGGCCCGTTCCCTTACGAGGGCGACGAGGACCCCGACCTGATCAACGCCGGCAAGCAGACCGTCACCGAATTGCCGACGACCAGCTTTTTCTCCTCCGCCGATTCATTCGCCATGATCCGCGGCGGCCATATCGACATCGCGCTGCTCGGCGCCATGCAGGTGGCCGAGAACGGCGATCTGGCCAACTGGATGATCCCCGGCAAGATGGTCAAGGGCATGGGCGGCGCCATGGACC
>DAIMKK010000180.1:0-5998 GCA_036721745.1 Pseudolabrys sp.
GAACATCGCGCTCGTCAACGAGCTGGCGATGCTGTGCGACCGCATGGAGATCGACATCTGGGAGGTGGTGGAGGCCGCGGCCTCGAAGCCCTACGGGTTCATGTCGTTCCGGCCGGGACCGGGAATGGGCGGCCACTGCCTCCCGGTGGACCCGTTCTACCTCTCCTGGAAGGCGCGCGAATACGAGACGCAGACCGAGTTCATCGAGCTCGCGGGTGAGGTCAACCAGGCCATGCCCTACTTCTGCGAGGAGAAGATCGCCCGTGCCCTCAACGAGCACGAGAAACCCGTGAAGGGGTCGCGGGTGGTCATCCTCGGCGTCTCCTACAAGGCGGGAGTGGGCGACCTGAGGGAGTCTCCGGCGATCAAGATCATGCGCATCCTGCGCTCGCGCGGCGCGGACCTCGCCTACAACGACCAGTACGTGCCGGAGCTCCCGGACTTCGGGCTCCGGTCGGAGCCGCTCGAATCGCTGCTCGAGGGGGCTGACTGCGCGGTGATCGTGACCGCGCACCCGGAGCTCGACGTGGAGCGGGTGGTGGCGAGCGCTCCACTCGTCGTGGACTTCCGTGGCGTCACGAGGGGCATCGAGTCGCCGAATCTGCTCAGGCTGTGAGCGAACAGCCCGTGCGAGTCGGCGTAGTCGGTCTCGGCTACTGGGGACCGAACCTGGCGCGCAACTTCGACCGTCTGGCCGAGACCGAGCTGGCCTGGATCTGTGACGAGTCCGAGCAGGCGCGCGAGCGCTGGGGGGCCGAGTTCCCGCGTGCGCGTGTGGCGGCCGACCTGGACGAGCTGCTGGCGGATTCGGAGCTCGACGCCGTGGTGGGTGAGCTCGCGGTAATAGTCGGACGAGCCTTCCCAAATGCACAGCGCGGCGAGATGCGGCGGCCTTAGCGCGCCCACGTTCCACTGGTTCATCGCGTAGTACGAGATGCCATTGATGCCGACCTTGCCGTTGCTCCAGGCCTGCGTGCCGGCCCACTCGACGCATTCGTAAAGGTCTCGCGCCTCACGTGCCGACCACACGTCGAGCGTGCCCGGCGACCGGCCGGCGCCGCGGGAATCGACGCGCACGATAGAATAGCCGTCCGGCACCCATTTCTCCGGGTCGACCAGTTCCCAGTTCTGATACTTGTTGCTCGATCCTTGCAGCACATTGGGCGCCGATTTGGTCACGCGCGACCATTGGCTCTTGTAGCCCTCCTGGAACGACAGCCCTTTGGCGTAAGGGCCGTAGCTCAGAATGATCGGATATTTTTCTACGCCGACCGGACGATAGACATCCGCGCGAAGAACGACGCCATCGTCCATGCGAATGGGCGCGTCCCAATCGATGTGCATATTGTCGCGGATTTCACTCTTTGCTGCGTCCATGAGGCACTAACTCCGAAATGATATTTTTCTCGGCGGGCGTCGCAGAAATTATGGCGAGAGTGGATCGCCCTGCGGGCGATGACGCTTCACGGCATCGGGATTGGTGGAATCCGCGCCCATATAGACGCCGCGTTCCCACTTGCGCTTGAGCGGGTCGAAAACCGTCAAGCTCATTTTGCCAACTTTTTGGATTTCGATCTCCACTCTCTCGCTGTCCTGTAGCGCGCCGAGACCTTCGTGATTGGTGCCGCAAGCGATGAGATCGCCAGAATTCATGGTCATCACCGTGGTGGCGAACTCGACCAGTTCGGGAACGCGATGCTCCATGTCTTCGGTGTTGTAGTTGTGGCGAAGCTGGCCGTCATTCCAGAACCGCACGATCAAATCGTTAGGATCCGTGATCTCGTCCGCAGTGGCGATGCAGGGGCCGATCGGCGCGAAGGTGTCGAACGACTTGCCGAGCCAGCTGGTGAGCGGGCTCGCCGGCCAGGTGCGGCGGCCCTGCTCACGCGCCGAGACGTCGATCATCGCGGTATAGCCGAACACCGCGCGTTTCCAGTCCTTGGCCTTCACCATCTTGGCCGGCCCTTTGATGACCAGCGCGAGCTCGGCTTCGTGCATAAATATCCACGGCACGGTGAACTCGGGCAGCGTGATGGTATCGCCCGGCCCAACGACCGCATCTGGATTTTTCATGAACATGTTGAGCGGGCGCGGCTCGCGCTGGGCGTGTTCCCAATAATTGGCGATACAGGCGAGAATCTTGCCGGGCCGTGGCAGCGGCGGCCGCAGCCGCACGGAATCGAGCGGTAAAGCGGCGCCGTCGCTGGCGACCTTTTCCAGCGCCGGGCGCAAGCGCTCGAACTCGTCGATGATACCCTGCATGGTCAGTTGCGGCGTGTAGCCTTTTTTTACCACCGCCGAGATATCGACAATGCCGCGTCCGGTGAGCACGCCCGGCGATATCTCGGCGCCCGGCGCGGTCTGGAACAGCACAAGCTTCACGAATCCTCCCTTTGTGAACGTGAGCCACAGGCACGTTTCGTTAACGATCTCTTTACCATCAATTAACCGCAAAAAAAGCAGGGCAGTGAATACTCTGCGTCGGCCGATCCGGACAATGGAAATATGTTCAGAATGTACTTCTCTCTCAACTTAAAGCACGCCTCATCGCTGGTCACGCTGGTCGGACTCTCCTCTTTTGCGTTCGCTTTTGGGGCGATGACTGAATTTGCTCCTGGCTGGGCCGCCGCGGTCATCTCCACCGTGTCCGCAACGGCACTCAGCGCTGTCTCTGCCGCTGTCTTGGCCCAGTTTGCAATGAGTCTGGCCAGCGCCTTGCTCACCCGACGTCAAGGTCGGGAAGTCGAGCAGATACGCACCGCCATCGATAGCATGGCGCAAGGGCTGTGCATGTTCGACGCCGCCGAGCGGCTGGTCGTCTGCAACGCGCAATATTACAAAATGTATGAACTGACGCCGGATGACGTAAAGCCGGGATCGACGCTGTCCGAGGTGCTTGAGAAACGGGTTGCCAAGGGCACGTTCTCCCGGGATCCGCAGGAATACCGGAAGGAGTTTCTGACTGCGGTTGGACTCGGTCGCACCATCGTGCACGAGGTCAAGTCCAAGGGCGGCCATCTTTTGTTGGTCACGAATCATCCGATGAAGGGCGGCGGCTGGATCGGCACGCACGAGGACATCACCGAGCGGCGGCAGGCCGAGCAGCAGCGCACGGCCATGCAGCATCAGGAAGCGCGCCGCGCCGTGATTGATGACGCGATTTTGGCGTTCCGCGAACGTGTTGAAAGTCTCCTGCGAACCGTGGCCGACAGCGCGGGTGAAATGCGCGCGACGGCGGCGAGCCTTTTTAACGCGTCCGGTCACACGTCGAATCGCGCGGAAAGCGCGGTGCACACCTCGAACGAAGCCTCGACCAACGTCGAGACCGCGGCGATTGCCGCCGACGAAATGTCGAGCTCAATCGCGGAGATCGGACGCCGGCTGAACCAGACCACCGAAGTGGTGCGGGTCGCGGTCGATGAGGCCCAGGTGACCAATCAGGATATTGGTGCGTTGGCGCAGGGTGCGCGAAAGATCGGCGACGTCACCAAGCTTATCCGCAATATCGCAGGGCAAACCAATCTGCTGGCGCTCAATGCGACCATCGAAGCGGCGCGTGCCGGCGAAGCCGGGCGCGGCTTCGCGGTAGTCGCTTCCGAGGTGAAGTCGCTCGCCGTGCAGACCGCGAAGGCGACCGAAGATATTTCCAGCCAAATATTGGAAGTGCAGAATTCGACCGACAAGGCCGTGGAAGCAATCGGACGGATCGCCCACCGCATGCAGGAGATCGACAGCTATACGACTGCCGTCGCCGCATCGGTGCAGCAGCAGAGCGCCGCGACCAACGAGATTTCGCAAAATGTCACAAGCGCCGCCGGTGGCGCCAAGCTGATCGTCACGGTATTGCGCGAAGTGGCCGGCGCCACCATCGAAACCCAAGACTCGGCGCAGACCGTGCTCGCCGCATCGGAATCGGTGGAAAAGGCTGCCGCCAATCTGCGCAGCGAAGTCGAAGGCTTCCTCACCAAGGTCGCCGTCTAGCGGCGGCTAGGACGCTTTCTGCAACAGCGCCAGGAGCCCGGCCAGCAAGGCTTTCGGGTTCGGCGGACAGCCGGAAATCGTGAGATCGACCGGCACCACGTCTTTGACGCCGCCGGCGACCGCATAGCTGCCGGCGAACAGGCCGCCATCGGCGGCGCAAGCGCCGATCGCGATCACCCATTTCGGATCGGGCGTGGCATTGTAGGTGCGCAGCAAAGCTTCGCGCATATTCTTGGTAACCGGACCGGTCACCATCAGCACGTCGGCGTGCCGCGGTGAAGCGACGAAATGAAAGCCGAAGCGTTCGAGATCGTAGAACGCGTTGTTGAGCGCATGGATTTCCAACTCGCAGCCATTGCAGGAGCCGGCATCGACCTGCCGGATCGACAGCGAGCGGCCGAGCTTGGCGCGTGCGGCGCGGTTGACGCTTTGCGCAAGCTCGGCGAGGCCGGCCTCGTCGGGCTTGGGCGCCGGCTCGGTGAGCGGCGATTGCGTGAAGCTTTCGAACAGTGCCTTACGCATTAAATGTCGTGCCCCGAATAAGAGCAGTTGAACGACTTATTGCAGAGCGGGAAGTCGGCGACGATGTTGCCTTCGATCGCGACTTCCAACAGCGGCCATTGGAACCATGACGCATCGCGCAGGTAGCAGCGCTCGACGCGTCCCTTGCCATCGAGCCGCAGCCAGACCAGTACGTCGCCGCGGAAAGCCTCGGTGAGCCCGAGACCTTCGCAGATTTTGCCATTGGGTTTGACTGCGGTCTGAACTTCCCCGGGTGGCAGGCGTTTGAGAATCTGCTCGATCAGCGCCAGACTCTGCTCGACCTCGCGAATGCGGATCCACACCCGCGCATTGACGTCGCCGGCGGTGAGCACCGGCACCTCGAATGCGAGTTCGTCATAGGGCGCATAGCCCGGCGTGCGGCGCGCGTCGAAGCTGCGCCCCGAGGCGCGCCCGACATAGCCCCCGGCGCCGAACTGGCGCACGTAGTCGGCCTTCACGATACCAGTGGTAACGGTGCGGTCTTGCAGTGAGGCGGTGTTGTCGTAAAGCTCGACCAGGCGCGGGAACACGCGGCGGACTTCGTTGAGCAAAGCTTGCGCCTGCAAAATGCCATCGACCGAAAGGTCGCGCGCAACGCCGCCGGGCACGATCAGGTCCATCATCAGCCGATGGCCGAAGCAGGCCTCGGCCGCGCGCAACGTGCGTTCGCGCAAGATGCCGGTTTGCGCGTACATGATCGCGAACGAAGCGTCGTTGCAGATGGCGCCGATGTCGCCGAAATGATTGGCCAGCCGCTCGAGCTCCGCCATCAGCGCACGCAGGTAAACTGCGCGCGGCGGCGCCTTTATTTGCAGCGCGGCTTCGGCCGCCTGCGCGAATGCAAAGGCATAAGCGACCGTGCTGTCGCCCGAGGTGCGGCCGGCTAGTTTCGCCGCGTCGTCAAGCGTGGCGCCCGCCATCAATGACTCGATGCCCTTATGGACATAGCCGAGCCGCTGCTCCAGGCGCACCACGTGCTCGCCATTGGCGGTGAAGCGGAAATGCCCCGGCTCGATGATGCCGGCATGCACGGGCCCGACCGGAATCTGGTGCAGGCCTTCACCTTCCACCGGCAGGAAAGCGTAGGGTCCGGGCTTTTTCGCGGGGCCCTTTTTACCGAGCGGATGGCTCACGTCCCAGAATCCGAGGTCGAGCCAACTGCGCGTGTCCGGCGCGCCCGTCGCCTCCAGCCCGAACAGATCGCGGATCGCACGTTCCAGCCGGATCGCTGGTGGATGCTTTGCGCCGACGCTCGGATATTTCCCGTCCTTGCAGGCATAAGTGAGCACCGCGATGTCGGAGGTCTTTTCGTCGAACAGCGCCATATGCACGGCGCCAGCATCGGCCCAAAGCCCGAGCAATGTCTGGCTCCCGCCGGCCAATCGATCGATCGACTGGCCCCAGCCGTCCTCGGTCACATTCGCGCGCGGCAAGATCATGACTCTATCCCAACAGCCTGGCGACGTTTTGGAAG
>DAIMKK010000181.1:0-5964 GCA_036721745.1 Pseudolabrys sp.
GCCTTGGGGTTGTTGAGCTAGGTCAAACGTACACCGCACGGCATATCAGGCATGTTCGCCATGCCGCACGGCAACGACCGCATCGGCGGCAGCCACACCGGTGTTAAAGCCGCCATGCGCGGTCGAGAAATCGCCTTTCGAGCAGGCCTCACCGGCGAAGAACAGCCGCCCGTCGACCGTCGCGGCCAACGTGGCGCGGCAGTCCGCCATGCCTGGCAGCGCATACGAATAGGAGCCGCGCGCATAAGGGTCGGCGCCCCAGCGATGCATATGGATCGGTTTTACGCGGAGCGCAAAGCCGCTGCCGAAGAGGGCGGTCAGTTCGGACACCGCGAAATCGAAGAAGGCGCGCTCGCCCTCGGCTTCCAGCGCCGCGGCATGGCTGCCGCCGAAATAGGCCTCGATCATCGGCCGGCCGAACGGGCAAAACTGATAGCTGGCGGTTGCCACGCGATCGGTGCGCCCAAAGACGCGGCTATTCGGCTCGAACTCTTCGGCATCGGCAAGCGAGATGAACAGCTTATCCGCGAGCCCGAGCGGCAGGGCGCGCGCGGCTTTCGTCTTTTGCGGCAGCGCCGGCGAAAACAGATGCTCATGATCGGCGAGCATGGCGGTCGGCAGCGTCACGATCGCCTGATCGGCGTTGATGACGCCTCTCGCCGTTTCGATCTTCAATCGTCGTCCGCTGTGGTCGATCCGTCGGACGGGGGATTCGAGCGCCGTGCGTAATTGCATCCCGGCCGCGGCGATGGTCGCGCCAAAGCCCTCGATGACGCTCCAGTTCACCTCCGAGTCTTGGTAATTGATGAAATCGCGGCCGGAAATGCGGCTCAGCTCGGCGCCGCTGATATAGCTGCCGACCGCGGTCAGCAGATTGGTCCAGCGGCCGCCCGGCTCGAGCGCGTCGGCTGCGGGAACGTCGCCGCCTTTGGCCAGGATGGCTTCGAGACGGTCATAGAGCGCGTCCATCGACTTTCGGAAATCCTGCTGCTGATCGAGCGGGAAACGGATCGGCAGCGAAGGCCGCGTCCACGGCGGCGGCGTCTTGTCGAGGGTGCGGCCCTGCGTCTCCGCGATCTGCGCCCACGGATTGCGATCGGCGGAATGCAGCCAGCCGCAACCGAGATCGAGCGCGAAACCCGACGCATCGGTCATGGTCCAGGCCCGCCCGCCCAGCCGTCCGCGCGCTTCGATTATCTGGCAATCGATACCGGCCGCGCGCAGCCGCCGGCCGGCCGCAATGCCGGCCGCTCCGCCGCCGATGATCGCGACCTCGGTTTCGCTGTTTGTCATTGCGGAATTCTAACTTGCCGCGGGCGGACGTCGATAGCTATCCCTGTCGCGGGCGGGTCCTGGCTACGACTCTGAGAGTGGAATAGGAAATATACCGGACCGCAAAAAATAATCTAAATGCCTTACTCCCCGCCGCCGGCCATCGCCGCTCGGGTCTGCTGGTCCGGCCCGAATTCGTCGGCGCCTTCGATCGACATCAATTTGGCCAGCCGCGTTCGCGCGCGGTTGACGCGCGACTTGATGGTGCCGACCGCGCAGCCGCAAATATGGGCGGCTTCCTCGTAGGAAAATCCCGACGCACCGACCAGGATGAGCGCCTCACGCTGGTCGGCCGGCAGTTGCGTCAGCGCCTCGCGGAATTCGCGAAACTCGACGTGGCCGTATTGCTCGGGCTGCGTTTTCAGGGTCTCGGCGTAGCGGCCTTCACCGTCCTCGACCTCGCGCCGGCGTTTGCGATATTCCGAGCGGAAATGATTGCGCAAGATGGTGAACAGCCAGGCCGACATGTTGGTGCCGGGCTGGAAGGAGTCGATATTGGCGATTGCGCGCAGCAATGTTTCCTGCACCAAGTCGTCCGCGCGATCCACGTTCCCGCATAGCGAGATCGCGAACGCGCGCAGGCTTGGCACTGCGCCGAGAACGGCTTTGCGGACCGACTCGTCCATGCGTTATTGCCTGTCCTTGTTTCCAACGCCATCGATGCGGTTTAACAACTCGGTGAACCGGTCAGGTACGCCCTGGTTCACCACGTCGTCGTACAAGGAACGGAGTTGTTGACCGAGGCGCGCCTGCACTTCGCGGCTGAGCTTGGCCGGCTTGGAACTCGTCTTTCGGTTACGGGCTTCCGCGGTTTCCATTGGTTCTTGTTGCCCCACGGGTTTGCGTTCACTCATCAATCATCCCCACATCCCCTTAGCTCCAGTCCGAGCGCAGGTCCCCGTCTGCAAACAAAACCCATGAATTGGCGGATGGTTCCACAAAAATGGAACTTTTTTCCAGTGTGCGAGTTAAATCACTCAAGTAGGCTTGATTGGTATATTGGGGGCCTTGCCCGCTACGCCTAGGGCGCATTGGTTTGGAGGGATTCTTGTCGACATCTCAAACGGTTGCACAGCATTTGCCCTATCTCCGGCGCTATGCCCGGGCGATTTCGGGTAGCCAGGCGTCGGGTGACGCCTATGTGGCGGCGACCCTGGAGGCCTTGATTCAGGACCCCAAGATTTTGGAATCCACCGCCTCGACCCGGATCGCGCTCTACAAGTTGTTTACGAAGATTTGGAATTCGGTCGCGCTCAACGGCCAGCCGGGCGGCGTTGCGTCCAACCAGGCCGGCGAAAGACATCTCGCGCAGATCGCGCCGATGCCGCGCCAGGCCTTTTTGCTGATAGCGTTGGAAGGGCTGTCGGAAGATGACGCCGCCAAGGTGCTGGATATCGACGTGCCGAAGCTGCGCGAATTGGTGGAAGACTCCGGCCGCGAACTGGCGGCCGAGATCGCCACCGACGTGCTGATCATCGAGGACGAGACCTTCATCGCGCTCGACCTCGAGGGCCTCGTGGAAGGGCTCGGCCACCGCGTGCTCGGCGTCGCGCGCACCCATAAAGAGGCGGTGGCGCTCGCCCGCGTCAAACGGCCGGGGATTATTCTTGCCGACATTCAATTGGCGGACGGCTCATCCGGGCTCGACGCAGTCAATGAGATGCTGCGCTCGTTCGAGGTGCCGGTGATTTTCATCACCGCCTATCCCGAACGCTTCCTCACCGGCGAGCGGCCGGAGCCGGCGTTCCTGATTGCCAAGCCGTTCCAGCCGACGACGGTGTCGGCGGTGCTCAGTCAGGCGCTGTTCTTTGAGCGCAACGCCAAGCGGCGCGAGCGCAAGGCGAGTTAAACCCGATCTCGGAATATCGGCTTGCGCCGGTATTGACGATGACCGTAACCATAAGAAATTCCGCTTCAAAGCTTGCCGGGTCCGGTGCCCGTGCCGGAGTATGGCGCGGGCGGCGAAAAGGTGACGCAACGGCTGGCGTGGTGCGCGACATGGCGGGCGCGGACGATACAGAATTAGCCAAGCTGCGGCAGGAATGCCAGCGGCTTACAGCGCAGTTGAACGCGCAAGGCTGGGAACTCAGCCTGCTGCGGGCCCGCTTTGCGCGCTATGAAACGGCGTTGCGCGGCTCGCAGGTCACCGTGTACACCCAGGATCGCGATCTGCGTTACACCTCGATTACCAACCCCATGCTGGGGCGCGAGATCGAGGATATTCTCGGCCATACCGACGATGAGATTTTGCCGCCGGACAGCGGCAAGGCCGTCATCGCCCTGAAGCGCGAAGTGCTCGCGAGCGGTCAAGCTAAACGCGCGGAGGTCGCGCTCGAGGATGGATCCGGCTTGCGCTGGAACGATCTCCATATCGAACCGCTGCGCAATGACGCCGGTGCCATCGTTGGCCTGACGTGTGCGTCGGTCGACGTCACCGAGCGTAAGGAGAACGAGGCGCATTTACGGTTGCTGATGCGCGAGCTCACGCACCGTTCGAAAAACTTGCTGGCGGTGATCCAGGCCATGGCGCGCCAGACCGCGCGCCACGCCGGGTCGATCGATGGATTTCTCAATCAATTCTCCGCGCGCTTGCAGGCATTGGCCGCCTCGCATGATCTGCTGGTGCGCGAGAGCTGGCACGGGGCGTCCTTGCGCGAACTCATCCAATCGCAATTGGCCGCTTATTTCGCAAGCGGCGAGGGGCCAATCGCCGTCGACGGCGCGCCGGTCGCGCTCAAGCCGGAGGCGGCACAAAATCTCGGGCTCGCGCTGCATGAGCTGGCGGTCAACGCGGCGAAATTCGGCGCCCTTTCGGTGCCGCATGGGCGCGTGTCGATTACTTGGGCGATACGCGGCCATGCGATCGATCTCGAATGGCGCGAGCAATTCGGTCCGAAGGTGAAAGTCAGGCGCAAGAAAGGATTCGGCAGCATGGTCATCGAGCGCAACCTTGCCAGCGCGCTCGATGCCAAGGTCGATTTGAAATTCGATCCCGACGGATTGCGCTGCTCCATCGTGATTCCAGCAAGCCAGATTCTCGCCGCGCGCTGAGCGCGGCAATTGTGAGCGTCCATGGAACGTTTTGCGGCGACTCACGTTATTGGAAAACGTCATTCAAAATGGGAGTTCGACATGCACAAGCGTCTCAGCGCTCTCGCCGCCTTGGCGGTCGTCGCGGCGGTCGCATCGCCGGGGCCGTCCATGGCCCAAGGCCGGGAACGGACGAAAGCCGGCACTTTGACCTGCGATATTTCGGCCGGCATCGGCCTGATCATCACATCGAAGAAGGAATTGACTTGCATGTTCACGCCGTCCAACCCGGGACCGCGTGAGGTCTACACCGGATCGATCAGCAAATTTGGTCTCGACCTCGGCGCCACCGCGGGCGGCGAGATGGTCTGGGCGGTCTACGCTCCGACCACGCGCAAGTTTGGCGCACTGGCCGGCCACTATGGCGGCGCCAGCGCCGAAGCGACGGTCGGCGGCGGTCTCGGCGCCAACGTGCTGGTCGGCGGCTCGAACCGCACCGTGACCTTGCAGCCGGTATCGGTGCAGGGCCAGGCCGGCCTCAATGTGGCTGCCGGCGTAGCGGAAATTGATCTACGCCCGGCGCGGTAAGCTTTCGCCGCGTTGTCATTCAAAGCGCTGCGGCCGCTCTCATGGTGAGGGCGGCCGACGTTTTTGTGCCGCGTCGATTTAGCCAAATGTGAAAGCGTCGTGGTATGCGCCTTGCACCTGGCCGCCGGGCACCGGTCCGCCGCCGGGCACATGCACCATGTTGCCGATCACCGCGCAGGTCGCGCCATGGAGGCCGTGACGCGGGATCGCCATCGGCGTGAGCGCTTCCCAACTGTCGGTTTTCGGATCATAGGCCTCGTTGGTGCCGAACACCCGGCCGGTGGCCTCGCCGCCGAACACCACGATCTTGCCGCCGATATAGACGCAGGACGGGCCGCTACGCGCGGTCGGCAGGGGAGCGCGGAAGCTCCAGCCATCGGTCTTCGGATCGTAAACCGCATTCAGGCTGGTGTTGAAATCGTAAGAGTCCATGCGGCCGGCGATGGCGTGGATTTTTCCGTCGACCACGGCGACACCCATATGGTCGCGCTGGCCGACGAAAGGCTGCGTGCCGGTCGAGCCGCGCATGCTTGCTCGGTCGGAATATTTGTTGGCCTCCGGATCATAGACCTCGTGCCATTCGACCGAGCGCACGTCGCGCCCGCCGAGCAGGTGGATATTACCGTCGAGTACGATCGCCGAGATGGCGCCGCGCGGGCGCGAAATCGGCGCAATGGGCGCCCATTGGTCGGTCGTGGCGTCGTAGACGAAGCATTTGGAATGCGGACAGCGGTTCTGCTCGACGAAGCCGCCGAAGGTGTAAATTTTCGATCCGATCGAGACACCGGCGACGTGATTGCAGGGCAGCGGGAAGGGCGCCTTCAACGACCAGGATTTGCTCGCCGGATCGTAGACCTGATGGAAATTCTGATCGACGCGGTGCTTGGCATAGCCGGCGATCGAGTGAATTTTGCCCTGACATTCGATCACGGCGTGTTCACCGGTCGGGATCGGCATGCGCGGCTGCTCTACCCATTTGCCCGGATTGGCGGCCTTGGGCGCAACGCTGGTCAT
>DAIMKK010000182.1:0-5961 GCA_036721745.1 Pseudolabrys sp.
AAATTATATCGCCGGCACGATCTGGCCGCCGGTGGTGCAACATTTCATCGCGACGTCGGGCTGGCGCGCGACCCATACCGGCATCGGCGTTTTCCTGCTCGTCAGCATGCTGCCGCTGGTCTATTTGCTGCGGCCGCGTATGCAGGGGCATCACACTGAAACCGCAACGCAAGCGGCCGCACTGCGGCAAACCGAATTGCCGTTCTCGCCCGCGACATTGCAGATGCTCCTGTGCGTCGCCGGTATCGCCTGTTGCGTGGCGATGTCGATGCCGCAGGTGCATTTGGTCGCCTATTGCGGCGATCTCGGCTACGGCGCCGCGCGCGGCGCCGAGATGCTGTCGATGATGCTCGGCTTCGGCATCATCAGCCGCATCGCCTCGGGCTTCATCGCCGACCGCATCGGCGGTGTGGGTACGCTGCTGCTCGGCTCGGTGCTGCAGGGCACCGCGCTGTTCCTCTATCTGTTCTTCGACGGCCTCACCTCGCTCTACGTGATCTCGGCATTGTTCGGTTTATTCCAGGGCGGCATCGTGCCGAGCTACGCCATCATCGTGCGCGAATATTTTTCGCCACGGGAAGCCGGCACCCGCATCGGCCTCGTTCTGATGGCGACCCTCATCGGCATGGCGCTGGGCGGCTGGCTGTCGGGCGCGATCTTCGACTTCACCGGCTCATATCAGGCGGCGTTCCTCAACGGACTGGGCTGGAATCTCTTGAACGTGTCGATCGCGATGTGGCTGCTGCTGCGCTCGCGCGGGCGGCCGGTATTTGCACCCGTCGCATGAGTTCTCACGATGCGAGACTTAATCTGAATTTTGCACCGCATTGCGGATAGAACGGACAAAAATCGTTGCGGATCGCGCGCGGTCATTGACAACGCGGCGCGCCGACCGAAAAAATCCACTTCGCCGAGGCAAGCGGGGGTTGCTTTAATGAGTTTTTCTTTGGCGCGGCCGGACGTCGTCCGCGCGGTCAATCAACGTTGGCTGCTGAAATTCTGGAATCGACATAAGGGAACGCACCGCGTTCCGCAGTGGCAGTCTGTAGAGGTCGAGAACCTGTCGCGCGTGGCGGCGAATTTGAGCATTCTGGAGGTCGACAGCGGCAACGGCACGGCGCGTTTCAAGGTCAGCTTTCACGGCGAGACCATCGGCCAAATCTATGGCGCATCGGACTGCCGCGGGAAATATCTCGACGAGATCATCCCGGTTGCACGCCACGCGGAGGGCCTAGCGCCCTATCATCGGGTGCTGGAGACTGGCTGTCCGGTCTACACCGTCCACGACGTGACCGACCGCAACGCGCGGCTGGTCTATTACGAGCGGCTGCTACTGCCTTACTCACTCGACGGGCGGACCGTCAGCCAAATTCTGGCGTCGTTCGAACTCGTCTGCCCCGATGGCGCCTTCGACCCAGTTGCGCTGATGAAATCGCCGGCCACGCCGCCAGTGCTTAGGTTGTCGGCGACCATCGAGCCGCAGGCAATGGGCTGAGTAGCTAGAACGCCTCGTCGGGCAATTCCATCGTGCTGCCTGCGCCCGACTGGATGCGGGCGAAGTGCGCCGCCGTTTCCGGCAGCATGCGCTCCATGAAGAAGCGCGCGGTCGCGAGTTTCGCCTTCATGCCGGCCGCCGCGCCGTTCGCCTTCGGCAGCTTGGCGTTGGCCGCCTCGGCGATGCGCGCCCACATGTAGCCGAGCGCCACCAGGCCGAACATGTGCATGTAGTCGGTGGCCCCTGCCCCGGCATTGTCGGGCTTGGCCATGGCGTTCTGCATGAACCACATCGAGGCCTGTTGCAGATGGCCGAGCGCAACGCCGAGCGGTGTCACGTAGGGCTTCATCGCCTCGTCGGCGCTCTTCTCCTTGATGAAGGAGCCGACCTCGTTGATGAACGCCATCAGCGCGCGGCCGCCGTCCTTGCCGAGCTTGCGGCCGACCAGATCGAGCGCCTGGATGCCGTTGGCACCCTCGTAGATCATGGCGATGCGGGCGTCGCGCACGAACTGCTCCATGCCGTGCTCGGCGATGTAGCCGTGGCCGCCGAACACTTGCTGCGCCATCACCGTGTTGGCGAAGCCCTGATCGGTGAGCACGCCTTTGACCACCGGCGTGAGCAGGCCCATGTAATCGTCGGCGCTCTGGCGTTGCTTGCCGTCCTGCGAACGGCGCGCGATGTCGCCCTGGAGCGCGGTCCACAACACCAGCGCACGGCCGGCTTCGTTGAAGGCGCGGATGGTCATCAGCGTGCGGCGCACGTCCGGATGCACGATGATCGGATCGGCCGGCTTGTCGGGATATTTGGTGCCTGAGAGCGCGCGGCCTTGCAGTCGTTCCTTGGCGTAGATCGCGGCGTTCTGGTAGGCGACCTCCGACAGCGCCAGGCCTTGCACGCCGACACCGAGCCGCGCCTCGTTCATCATCGTGAACATGGCGGGCAAGCCGCGGTTCTCCTCGCCCACCAGCCAGCCGGTGGCGCCGTCGTAATTCATCACGCAAGTGGAATTGGCGTGGATGCCCATCTTCTCTTCGATCGATCCGCAGGAGACGCCGTTGCGCGCTCCCAGCGAACCGTCGTCCTTGACCGTCACCTTGGGCACCACGAACAGCGAGATGCCTTTGGTGCCAGCCGGCGCGCCTTCGATGCGCGCGAGCACCAGGTGGATAATGTTGTCGGAGAGATCATGCTCGCCGGCGGAGATGAATATCTTAGTGCCGGTGATCTTATAGCTGCCGTCGGCTTGCTTCACCGCCTTGGTGCGCAACAGGCCCAAATCAGTGCCGCAGTGCGGCTCGGTGAGATTCATGGTGCCGGTCCATTCGCCGGTCACCATTTTGGGCAGATATTTCGTCTTCAGCTCCGGCGAGGCATGCGCGAGTAGCGCGGCGATGGCGCCTTGCGTGAGCCCCGGATACATAGCGAAGGCCATGTTAGCCGAGCAGAGCATTTCGTTGACCGCCACGGTCAGGGTCGCCGGCAGGTCCTGACCGCCGAATTCGGCCGGCACCGAGATGCCGATCCAGCCGCCCTCGACCAGTCGCTTGAAGGCGTCCTTGAAGCCGGTCGGTGTACTGACGCTGCCATCGGCGTTGCGTTGGCAGCCTTCCTTGTCGCCGATACGATTGAGCGGGGTGAGAACTTCTTCGCTGAACTTGGCCGCCTCGCGCAGCACGGCTTCCACCACGTCGGGCGAAGCGTCGCCGAAGCCGGGGAGATTGCCGTAGCGATCGAGGTGGAAGACGTCGTTCAACAGGAATAACGCATCGTCCACGGGGGCCTTGTAGGTCGGCATCTGTCCCTCCCGGCGTCCAGCGCGCGCCGTTAACGACTCGTTAACTATTGCTTGATTGCGACCGGTGCAAGAACGGCCGTGGCTATCCCAACCGCGGCAGACGGCTGCGACAAGACCATCGCGTATCCGGCTTACAGCCGCGTTAAGCCACCGCCGGGCACCACAGACGTACAAAACCGCAGGTAAATTCCACCACTTCCGCCCGATCCTTAACCCGGTGTTTACCGTCACCGGCAAAAAGTCGGGTAGAGGACTGCGAACCGCGCCCGTATCCATCCGTTGTTAACGCGTGCCGGTTCCACGGGGAGCCCACAAGGCTCCTTCGCCTCCACCTCGAACGTGGGTGCGAGCAATGAAATTTGGCGTGCCGTGGAGTCTGAATGGGATACGGCCGGAAACGCGCAAAACCGCCAAAGAGGCGGCGCGCCGTTCAGGCATGTCGCTGGGCGATTGGCTCAACTCCGTGATCATCCTGCAAGCCGAGCAAGCTGGCGTGCAATCGCCTCCGCTGGCCGACGAGAATTTTCATGGCGGCGATCTCGCCGCGGTGAACCATCGTCGCGACGACGCGCCGCGGCGCCTCGAACCACTCGCGTCCGCAGGGCCCGTGGCCTACGCACCGAAACACATCCGCAACGAACTCGATCAGCGCGCGGGCCTATCGCCGCTCTCGCAGATGCCGAGCCTGCGGTTGCCGCCCGATCTCGATCGCGCCATAGCCGAAATTGCGACGCGCCAGCGCATACTCTACGGTATTGCCGAGCCGGCGCCGCAGCTGCAGCCGGCAGCGGCGGCGCCCGAACCCGCGCCGCTGCCGACGCAAGACCTGTCAGGCCTGGAAGATCAGCTCCGCAACATCACCGATCTCATCGAAACGCTGCGCATGCCGGGCATCGAAAATGCGATCAGTGCCCTGCGCGAGGAGCTCGGCGAAATCGGACGCACGCTCAGCGACGCCATGCCGCGCCACGCCCTCGAGGCCATCGAAAAGCAGATCCAAGGCCTCGACCGGCGCATCGCTGAAGGCCGCCAAGCCGGTGTCGACGCCGCCGCACTCGGCGGCATTGAACACGGACTTGCCGAAGTGCGTGACGCGCTTCACGGCCTAATGCCGGCGGAAAATCTGATCGGCTTCACCGACGCAGTGGCCGGCGTCGCGCACAAGATCGATCTCATCATCGCCCAGAAAGACCCCGCGACACTGGCGCAGCTCGAAAGCGCCATCATTACGTTGCGCGAGATGAGCAATCATGTGGCCTCCAACGAGACCGTGCGGGGGCTCGCCGCCCAGGTGCAGGTGCTGAGCGAGAAGATCGAACATATGGCCGGCGCCGGGACCGGGGGCGATGCGCTCAGTCATATCGAGCATCATATGGCGGTACTTTCGGACGCGCTGACGGAGCGCACGCAAAGCGGCGCCGCGGTGTCGCCGCGGCTGGAAGCGCTGGTGGAGTCGCTCGCCAATTCGATCGATTCGATCGACCGGATTCAGGGATCGCACGGCAACAGCGATGCTTTAGGTCATCTCGAGGATCGCATCGTCAAATTGGTGGAGAAGCTGGACGCATCCGATTCCCGCCTCAGCCATCTGGAAGGGATCGAGCGCGGCCTGGCCGACCTTCTGGTTCATGTCGAAGATATGCGGGCGAATAAGGACGCCGGCGGATTACGCGCGCAAGGCTCGCCCGAGGCCGACGGCCTCAAGCACGATATCGCCCGCACCCAAGATGCGCTGGAAGCGGTGCACGGCACGCTCGGCCATGTCGTCGACCGCCTCGCCACGATAGAAGAGAATATTCGCTACGGTGCACGCCAGCGCGGCATGCCCGAAAGCGGCGGCGCGGTCCATCCGGTCAGTGATGTTCCCACTGCGCCGATGCCGGCGCTGGCAGCCGCAGCCCCGCTGCCGGCCCCCCAGCGCATGGCGCCGCCCGCCCGGTCACCGATCGGCTCTGATTTGTCAGCCGATCAGCCGCTCGAACCCGGTTCCGGACCGCCGCCTCCGCAAGCCAATCCGGCCGCGCGCATTGCCGCTTCGGAAGCCGCACTCGGCGGTACGCGGCCCGCCACCGCGCCTGGCGGCAAATCGAGCTTCATCGCCGCTGCCCGCCGCGCCGCCCAGGCAGCGGGGCAGCAACCGAGCGGCCGCGTGCCGCGCCCGGAGGTCGACAATGCGCACGGTTCCGGGACTCCATCGCTGCGCGACAAGATGTTGAAGCGGGTCAAATCGCTTTTCCTCGCGGCCAGTATCATCGCGATCGTCGTCGGATCGGTTCAGATCCTCGGCAGCGTGTTCGATCTCAGCGGTTCCACAACCAAGACGGCGCAAGCCCCCGATTCGGATACCGAGACCACTGAGGCGACGGTGCCCAGCGCCACGCCCGATACGACGGCCGGTATTGCCCCCAAACCGCTCGAGCTACCGGACGTGCCGGCGGTAGGGCCGCTCGCGTCGCCTCCGCGCAGCCCTCCGGTTGCAACCACGCCGCCAAACCAGCCCACGGAAGCGATGCCGTCGCTGTTCGCGCCGCCAATGCTTGGATCGCCGGGCGACGTCACCGGATCGATCTCCCGCCCGGCCGGCACTAGCCAAGCGCCGCGGCCAACGCCCCCGTCGCCACCGCCAAGCCAGCAATCGGCCGACCGGCTGCCTGACGCTATCGGCGGG
>DAIMKK010000183.1:0-500 GCA_036721745.1 Pseudolabrys sp.
CGGGAGGGGATAACGCCTGTCTTTCCTACAGTTTTAATTTTTGACCACACGGGATGAAGTTCTCGGTACGCACAGGAGAGAGATTTGGCAGCCGGCGCTTTTCTGGCACATAATGACCGAATGAGCGCCGGAGCTACCATGACCGAACCCTTGCGGGCCGAAACCGACGTGCTGGTAATCGGTTCCGGCGCCGCCGGCATGTACGCCGCGATCGAGGCGGCACGCGCGGGCTGCCAGGTGATGCTTATCGACCGCAGCCTGATCGGCCGCGGCGGCGCAACAGTTATGGCGCAGATGACGGTCGCAGTGGCGCTTGGGTCGCAGGCACCGGACCACTGGTTGCACCATTATCACGACACGCTCACGGCCGGACGCGGTCTGTGCAACGAAAGCCTGGCCCAACTGCTCTGCGAGGAAGGCCCCGAGTGCATTCAAGAAATGGACGCCTGGGGCGTCGGCTGGGCGCGTCCGGCGTCGATCTCCGCGATACCATCGTCGAG
>DAIMKK010000183.1:510-5911 GCA_036721745.1 Pseudolabrys sp.
GCCTTCGCGCCGGGCCACGACCGGCCGCGCTGCGTCTATGTCGATTTCCTCAAAACCGGTCCTGCCGTCTCGAAGACCTTGCGCAGCGTTGTGAACAAGACCACGGGTATCAGCCGCTCAGGAGATCTTTGCGTCGTCGATCTTGCGAAGAGTGACGGTGTAGTGACGGGCGCCGTGGCTGACGCGGCTTTACCGCCGCAACAGCGGGTCAGCCAACATGGGCGGCGACGGCTATGCAATTTGTCTCCGCGCGGGTGCGCCACTGATCGACATGGAATTCGTGCAGTTCTTTCCGATCGGCCATCTCGCGCCGCGTCTGATCGGGATGGACCCGATCATGTGGGATCCGTTCCGTTACAAGCTCGGCGGAAGGCTGCTCAACAGCCGCATGGAGGAGTTCACGCAAAGCTACGGCGTGCCGGAGGACGGCAGGTACGTCATCACGCGCGACGTCGGAACCTATGCGATCCTGAAAGAAGTCGAGGCCGGCCGCGGCTCACCACATGGCGGCGTGTATCTTAGCTTCCAGCATTGTTCGGAAGCCGCCTCGCGAAAAACCATATCGACCTGACCAAAATGCCGATTGAGGTAGCGCCGATCGCCCATTACCACATGGGCGGCGTCGCTGCCAACGCGCGTATGGAAACCGAGGTACCTGGCCTCTTGGTGGCGGGCGAAGCGGTCGGAGGCGCGAACGGCGCCAATCGGCTCTCCGGCAACGCCATTACCGAAGCCCTGGTGTTCGGACGGCAGGCGGGTCGCACCGCGGCTGCACGGGTGAAGGCGATGCGCGCACCCGTGCCTCCCGACGCTCGCGAAACGCTCGACCTGCTGCGCGGCGAGGAGCGCAAAGACATGCCCCACACCGCCGAGATGCTGCAGACGCTCCAGGCGATCATGGCCGACGACGTCGGGCCGCTGCGCACGCAGGCCAAACTGGAGCGCGCGCTTTCGCGTATCGGCGAACTTGACGCCGCGCTCGGTGCGCGGCCGTTCGGCGTGGCCGGACCGTTCGACCTGACGCGGCTCGACTGGCTCGATCTTCGCAACATGCTCATGGTCGCGCGCGTGGTGGCGCAGACCGCGCTGCTACGCACCGAAAGCCGCGGTGCGCACCAGCGCGAAGATTTACCCGGTATGCTGCCGGAATGGCGCGTCAATCAGGTTGTGCGCCTGAAGGACGGCTGCATCGAAATCTCGCGGATGCCGGCCGCGCCTATGGAAGTTGCCGCGCAATGAGCGAGATAGCGACCCTGAAAATCTGGCGGGGCCCCGACAAAACCGTGGGCCGCTTCGAGAGCTACGAGGTTCCATACGAGCCGGGCCAGTCGGTGCTCGACGGCTTGCGCTGGATCCGCGTGCACAAGGATCCAACGCTGGCGTTTCGTTACTCCTGCATCAACGCCAATGCCTGCAAGGAATGCATGATGGAGATCGATGGTGAGACCATTTACGCCTGCACTACGCGGCTCGAACCACGCGCGATGACGGTCGAGCCACTCGGCAACAAAAAACTGATACGTGACCTAGTAACCGAGATCGCCCCGCCGCAGGAACGGTTTCGTTTGAAGTAGCGCGCAGGCACAACGTCGACCCCCTGTGGCGCGTCGTCTAGGCGCGGCACTTATCATCGCGAACCCCGCCCAGGGTAGGTTGGACCTCACGACGGTGATCTATCAGGAGCCGAGCGTGTCGCGCGAATGCGGCACACCTGCAAAGCTCCAACACCCCGCAGATGCGTCTGACTACCTGTCGTCTGTAGGTCGCCGCGGACCTATTCCTTTTCAGCGAGATCCAGTCACCTTGCGCCGCGCTATCGCTTGTCGGCAACGGCCCCGCGCTCGATGAAATAGGCGCGCGCCAAGAGGTCCATGACATGGACCTCGTTCGATTCGGCAATCAACACCGACACGCCTTCGTTCTTGAGATTGGCGAGCACCTCGCCGAGCCGGCGCGCGAGAGCCGGCGCCAGGCCCTCGAACGGCTCGTCCAGCAGCAATATGCGCGTGCCCGCCATCAGCGCGCGCGCCAGCGCCACCATTTTCTGCTGGCCGCCGGACAATTCGAGCGCACGGCGCTGATTGAAGCGCGCCACCTCCGGCATGATGGTGAAAATCCATTCCAATCGCTGGTCGACGCCGTCGACCTGCGTTGACCAGGTCGGCAGGCGGATGTTCTCTTCCACCGTGAATTCCGGCACCAGCCGGCGGTCTTCCGGCATGTAACCAACGCCATGCCCGGCGCGACGGTGCGCCGGCAGCGCGAGCAGATCGACATGGCCGAGTTCGATCTTGCCGGTCGCCGGAATCGCGCCCATCAGCGCGCGCAGCAGCGTCGTCTTGCCGGCCCCGTTGCGGCCGATGAGGCCGCACATCTCGCCTTCGTTAACGCTAAGCGATGCGTCGCGGATGATCGGGATCGGGCCGATTGAGACATTGAGGTTTGCGACCTTAAGCATGGCCGGGCCTCCCGGTAGACGTCTTGAGCCTGACGCCGCTGATCAGTTCCTGCACCCGCGGATTATCCAGCGTCTCAGTCGGTGTTCCATCGGCGATGACGGTGCCGTCATAGAACGCCAGCACCCGGTCGGCGAAGCGAGCGACTATCTCCATGTCATGCTCGACGAACAGTACGGTGATCTTGCGAGTTTTGAGCGCCGACATTACCACGTTCATCAGATCGAACTTCTCCTCGACGGAAATACCGCTGGTCGGTTCGTCCAACAGCAGCAGCCGCGGCCAGCCGACCACCGCCATGCCGATATCGAGCAGCTTGCGCACGCCCTGCGGCAGCGCATTGGCCGGCGTGTCGCGATAGCGGCCGATCTGGAACAGATCGATCGTCGCCTCCGCTTCGACGGTAGCGGCACCCGAATGGACTGGCGTGGAAATATTGCCCAGCACACCGCTTGAGCACCTGGCAATGGCGGCGGCGATGCGCATGTTCTCGAACACGGTGAGCGAGGGGAAGATCTGCGCGACCTGGAACGAGCGCGAAATGCCGAGCCGGGTGATCTCGCGCGACGGCTTACCGGTGATCTCCTTATCCTCGAACCAGATGCTGCCTTTGCTGGGCGTCAGATGGCCGGTGATCATATTGATGAAGGTGGTCTTGCCGGCGCCATTGGCGCCGATCACGCCGACGGTCTGCTCCGCTGGCACGCTGACGGTGATGTCGCGCGCCGCCACCAGCGAGCCGAAAGTTTTTTCCAGATCGCGGACGGCCAAAATCGCGCTGTTGCTCGCGCTCATGATTTCGCCTCCCCGCGCCGCTTGAGCCGCGCCACCAGCGAACCGAGACCGTCCGGCAGGAACAGGATGGTGAGCAGCAGCACCGAACCGAGCGTCATCTGCCAAAGTTGCGGCATCACATCGAAGGCGAACGAACGCACCGCCTCAAACATCAGCGAGCCGACAAAAGCGGCCGCGACGTAGCCCGAGCCCGCAAGAATCGTCACAAAGACGAAGCCGCCCGAGGTTGTCCAATAGGACATGTTGGGATCGACATGGCCGATCGCCAGCGCCGCCAGCGCCCCGCCCAGCCCGCCGAGAATGCCGGCGATCACCACTTTAATATGGATGATGCTGGTCACTGACACGCCGAGAAACTCGACGCGGATTTCGTTGTCGCGGATCGGCGCCGCCAACGCGCCGGCGACCGAGCGGAAATAGACGCCGACCAGCATGGCGCCGATGGCGTCGACGACGAGCGTGAGCCAATACAGCGCCAGGCCAAGCGCATCGCGATGAGGCGCGTAACCGAGGAAGGTCGGCGTCGCCACGCTGAAGCCATCGGTCGAGCCGAGCGACTCGGATTTCACCAGTACGCCGTACAGGATCATCGACAGCGCCAGACTGAGCATGGCGAAGAAGATTTCGCGGTAACGCGCCAGCAGGAAGCCGATCAGAACCGCCATGAGCCCGGCGGCCACGCCGCCGATCACGACCAGCGCGAACGCATCGGTAAAGCCGGTCCAGCGCGCGGTGAGCGCGACCGCATAGGCGCCGATGCAGTAATAAAGCGCCTGTCCGAACGAGATGAGACCGGCGCGCCACAGCACGACCAGTCCGAGCACGACCAGCGCATTGGCAAACGCGATGGTGACGAGCGATACCACCCAATCCGGCAGCAGCGGCGCCGCCGCCGCGGCGAGGAGGAACATGAGGCCGCCGACCAGTTGCCCTCGACCGGTCATGTCAGATCTTTCTCGGCTGCGCGCGCACGAACAGTCCGTACGGCCGCACCACCAGGACCAGCGCCATTACGCCGTAGATGACAAACAATTCGATCTGCGGCACCAGATGCACGGCGGCGGCGCGGCAGATGCCGACGATCAGCGCGCCGACCAGCGCACCTTCGATCGAGCCCATGCCGCCGATGGCGACAACCGCGAAGGCCAGCACGATCACCTCGACGCCGATGCCGAGCGTGACCGCGATCTTCGGCGCCATCACCGCTCCGCCCAGCGCGCCGAGCATGGCGCCGATGATGAAGGTTACGGTGTAGACCAGCGTGACGTTGACGCCGAAGGCCGCCGCGGTTTCGCGATCGAAGATCACCGTCGTCAGCAGCCGGCCATAGCGCGTGAATTTCAGCGCCCAATAGCCGACGCCCGCAAGCGCGGCCGCAATCGCTACCAGCACGATGTCGTAGTTGGACAGTACCAGATCGCCGATCTCGGTGTTGCCGGCTGCCACCATCGGCTGATAGGCCGCGTAGGACTGCGGACCCCAGATCAGCACGATGACGTCCTCGAGGATGAGGAAGATCGCATAGGTGACCAGAACGATGATCACCTCGTCCTTGCCGTAGACCAGCCGCAGGATGCCGCGCTCGAGGATGATGCCGAGCACCAGGCCGATCGCCATTCCCATGAGGAGCATGAACAGGAAGCCGATGGCCGCCGGCCAATCGGCATTGGTATAGATGCCGACCGCGGTGGCGGCGCCATAGGCGCCGAACGCATAGAATGAGCCATGCGTGACGTTTAAAATCTTCATCACGCCGAAGATCAGCGTCAGGCCGATGGCGACGATGAACAGATAGGCCGCGTAGACGAGGCCGTCGGTCAGAATGGCGAAGGCGGTCAGCACGGCGAGACCGGTTGATTTTGAGGGCGGGACCCGGCGGGGCAAGGCCGCGATTGGCCTCCCCCGCCGCGCAATGTCGTTTCAGCGCAAGCGCATCACTTGATCAACACTTGGCGCCCTTCATTCCCTCGGCAATCCACTTATCGGCGTCCACGCCCGCCGGCGGGTTCACGCACTCGGCCGGGTAACGGATGATGTCGACGATCTCGGGCTCCTTCTTCTGCTTGTTGAAGCGATAGGTGCCGTAGGCCGTCTCGGTGATGCCCTGGTGGCCGTCGCCGATCGCCAGCTTCACGTGGCCGGCCGGACCG
>DAIMKK010000184.1:0-5891 GCA_036721745.1 Pseudolabrys sp.
AAGAAAATATTGTCGCCCGTGCTGATGCTGCGCGGCGAGTTCGACGGCAACTCGACCAATGACGACCTGCTCGATTTTTATCGCCAACTGCCGAACGGCGACCGCCAGTTCGTCATCCTGCCGCAGACCGCGCATAGCGCCGGATACAGCAAGAACCGGCACCTGCTGTTTTACGCGATGCACAGCTTCCTCGCGCAGCCGGCACCGATCGCGGCTTAAACGGTCTGGGTTTATGGAGCGGCGAAGAACTCGCGCAACGCCGCGGTCGTTTCGGCCGGCGCCTCATCCATGAGGTAATGCCCGCTGGGCATCGCCTTGGCGCCGACGATATTGCTAGCGTAGCCCTTCCAAATTTCGGCCGGGCCAGGATTGTGATTGCGCCCGACGCCGCCGGTCGCGCCCCATAGCAGCAACACGGGACACTCGATCTTGCGGCCGGCCACCATGTCTTTTTCGTCGTGCTCCAGGTCGATACCGGCCGCGGCGCGGTAGTCCTCGCAGATGGCGTGGATCGTCGCCGGATTGCGGAAGCAGCGTTTGTATTCGGCGAGCGCTTCGGGATCAAAGAACGAGAGGCCCTGTTTGGTCTTTGCCAGCTTCTTTTCGATGAACCAGTCCGGATCGGCGCCCATCATGCGTTCCGGCATGTCGAAAGGCTGGATGTTAAAAAACCAATGCCAGGAGAATGTCGCCCATTGCTTGTTGATGTGTTTGTACAAGTAATGCTGCGGGACGATGTCGAGGATCGCCGCACGCATCACCGCCTTTGGGTGATCGAGGCACATGCGGTGTAGAACGCGCGCGCCGCGGTCGTGGCCGGCGGCGTAAAATTTGTCGAAGCCAAGCGCTTGCATTACCTCGATCTGGTCCTGCGCCATGGCGCGGAACGAATAGCCGGAATGGTCGTCGCCGCCGGGCGGCTTTTCGGAATCGCCATAGCCGCGCAAATCGGTGGCCACCACAGTGAATTCGCGCGCCAGGGTGGGCGCCACCTTCAGCCAGGACAAATGGTTGAACGGATTGCCGTGCATCAGCAGCAGCGGCGGCCCACTGCCGCCGGTAACGGTAACGATGCGCGCGCCGCTGGTCTTGATCTCGGAACGCTTAAAACCTTCCAGCATTCTAGATTCCTAAATATTCCGCCCGCCTGCTTGTTTACCGGTCAGCGTAGCAAAATCACACCCTCGGAGGGCACCTCCACCCAATCTTAGGCAAAAACCTCATAAATCGGGCGTTTGGTTGGCTTTCGCTTGCCGAGTCATGCCGGAAAAGGGGAAACTGTCTCCCCCAGCCTCCTGGCGCCGGCGGGCGGATGCCAAATTTCTTCGATTTTGCTTGAACCTAGTCGCCCCCGCCAGCGACCCATACACGAGCCAATAAGCCTGCAATGCAAACGACTTCGGACGAGGTTCTGATCGCAAGGATCGCAGGCGGCGACCGGCTCGCGATGCAGGTGCTGTTCGCGCGGCACCATGTTCGTGTGTACCGGTTCGTGCTGCGTCTGGTGCGCAACGAGGCGACGGCGGAGGACTTGATCAGCGAGGTGTTCCTCGACGTCTGGCGGCAAGCTGGAAAGTTCGAGGGCCGTTCGGCCGTCTCCACCTGGATGTTGAGCATCGCACGTTTCAAGGCGCTGTCGACGCTGCGACGCAAGCCGGAACAGGAACTGGATGACGAAACGGCGGAGCAGATCGAGGACCATGCCGACAACCCCGAAGTCGCTTTGGCGAAAAAGGACAAAGCCGCGGTCTTGCGGCAAGCCTTAAGCAAGCTTTCCGCCGAACACCGGGAGATCGTGGATCTCGTTTACTACCACGAGAAGTCGGTGGAGGAAGTTGCGGGAATAGTCGGTATCCCGGAAGCGACCGTAAAGACGCGCATGTTCTACGCGCGCAAGAAATTATCGGAGCTCCTGAAGGAGCAAGGAATCGATCGAGGTTGGCCATGACGACGACAAATAAAGAAGCGCACAGCGACATCGAAGAGCTGCTGCCATGGCATGCGGCGGGAACGCTGAGCCGTCGCGATGCCCAGCGGGTCGAAGCGGCGCTGGCCAACGATCCCGAACTCGCTCGTCGTTACGCGATGGTGCGCGAGGAAATGGGCGAGACTATCCTGCTCAACGAGACGTTGGGTGCGCCCTCGGCGCACGCCATGGAAAAGCTGTTCGCCAAAATCGATGCCGAACCGCTACGCAAGCCGACCGCGTCATTCAATCTCGGCGCGCGCGTTGTGGAATATTTCGCAAGCCTGTCGCCGCGCACGCTAGCTTGGTCGGCGAGCGCCGCCGCGATCGCCATCCTGCTGCAGGCTGGACTGATCGCCAGCATCATGATCAAGGAGAAGAGCGCCGACGGCTATGAGACCGCGTCGGCGCCGAGCACGAATCCGGTCGTCGGCGCCTTCACGATTATCCGCTTCGCGCCGCAGGCTTCGTCCGACGATATCACCAAGTTTCTCGAAGCCAACAAGTTGCAGGTCGCGGCCGGACCAATGGCCGGCGGACTTTACAAAGTTCGTGTCGCGGTGACCGGGCTGCCCAAAGGCGAGCTCGCGCGCATCGTCAAAAAGCTGCAGGAGGACAAGGTCGTCGGCTTCATCGCCACGACCGAGTGAGATGACTAGACCGCTCCGGAAACCGCATCATGCGCGCGCATCGTAACGCCATCCTCTGCCTAGCGGCCATCGCGACGCTAATCTCGGTGACGGCCGACTTTGCCCTGGCGCAAAGAGTCTTTAGCCGCGGCCCATCGTCGAATACCGGAGTCAGCGGGCCATCACGCGGTGGTGGCGGCAATTATGGCGGCCGCTGGGGCGGGCCTGGCGTAATCATGGTCGACCCGCACATGGGGCCGTCCGGCGGACAATATATCGACGACGACCTACCACAAGGCGCAAGGCGCCTGCCACAGCGCTCGACGAGGCGCGGACCGAACGGGGCGCCTGCGGCCCAACGAACGGCGGCTGGTGCCTGACGAGGTGGTGATCGAAATCGCCAACTCCGTCAGTTCGCAGCAAGTCGACGCGCTGCAACGCCGGCATCGGCTCACGCGCATCGAATCGCAGACGTTCCAATTGTTGGGCTCGACTTTGTTCCGCTGGCGGATTCCCGATCGCCGCTCGGTTGCCGCGGTGGTGCGTGCGCTGGAAGCCGATCGGGTCGTCGCCACGGCGCAGCCGAATTACCTGTTCGCGCTGCAACAAGATGAAGCGAAGGAAGCGGCCGCCGCACAATACGAACTCGCCAAGTTGCATTTGCCGCAGGCGCACACCCTCGCCAAGGGCGACAACGTGCCGGTGGCGGTCATCGACTCCGGCGTCGATGCCAATCATCCCGAGCTGGCTGGCGCCGTTGCGCAAACCTACGACACCTTGTCGGCGCCGATGACGCCGCACAAGCATGGCACCGCTATCGCCGGCCTGATCGCGGCCCATAGCAGACTGATGGGCGCGGCGCCGCGCGCGCATGTCCTGGCGATCCGCGCTTTCGACGGCACGGGCGCCAGCGCCGAAGGCACCACGTTCAACATTCTCAAAGCTCTCGACTGGGCCGCGGCGAACGGCGCGCGCGTCATCAATATGAGTTTTGCCGGGCCGCCTGATCCGGCGATGCACCGCAGCCTGGAAGCTGCGCACAAGAAAGGCATCGTGCTGGTGGCGGCGGCCGGAAATGCCGGGCCGAAATCGCCGCCGCTCTATCCCGCCGCCGATTCGAATGTGATCGCGGTGACCGCGACCGATACCGACGACAAATTATTCGAGCAGGCCAATCGCGGCCGCCATATCGCGGTGGCGGCGCCCGGCGCGCAAATTCTGGTCGCGATCCCGGATGGCGGCTATGAAGTTGCCTCCGGCACGTCCTATTCCGCGGCGGAAGTGAGCGGGATCGTCGCGCTGATGCTCGAGCGCAACGGCGACCTCACGCCCGATAAAGTGCGCGACATCCTGTTGGCGACGGCAAAGGATCTCGGACCCAAGGGCCGCGACATCATGTTCGGCGCTGGGCTTGCCAATGCCTATGGCGCCGTTACGGCGGAACCGGACCCGAAAACAGCCGCCATGCCGCGGCCGGTCTCGCGCCAGAGCACCGGCGCACGCTGAAACTTACCCGCCCACTTGCGGCCGCGATAAAAAACCTCCACTTGTGGCGGAGATTATAAGTTTCATTGGAGACGAAATGACCGTAAGTACACAGCCGCAGATGCTGCCGTTGCGCGTGACGCGCAATGATAGGATCGCCGACGGCATCCATGTGTTGGAATTCCGCGATGCCGGCGGCCAGTCGCTGCCGGAGTTTTCAGCCGGCGCGCATATCGCGATCCGGGCGCCTAACGGGCTGCTGCGCAAATATTCCCTCTGCAACGACCCGGCCGAGCGCGACCGCTACCTGGTCGCGGTCAAGCGCGAGACCAACGGCCGCGGCGGCTCCACCAATCTCATCGACAATGTGAAGGCCGGCGACGAGCTGATGGTGGCCACGCCGGTCAACGATTTCGAGCTGCCGCCGCGCGCGCAGGATTTCCTATTTATCGCCGGCGGCATCGGCATCACGCCGATCATGGCCATGATCCGGGAGATACAACGGCAAGGAAAACGGTTCCGCCTGTTCTATTGCTCGCGTTCGCCGGAAACGACCGCGTTCCTCGACGAACTGAACGCGCCCGAACTCAAGGACAAAGTCGTCATCCACTATGATCAAGGCGATCCGGCCCGATCGCTCGATCTCAAGCCGGTACTGACCGAACGGAAAAATCGCGAGCATCTGTACTGCTGCGGGCCGCGCCCGTTGATGGAAGCGGTGCGCAATATGACCGACAACTGGTCGTCGACGGCCGTGCATTTCGAGGCCTTCAGCGAAGCTGAGACGCACAAGGCAACCGACAAACCGTTCAAGGTTCGGCTCGCACGCTCCGGCGACGTCGTCGATGTGCCCACCAGCAAGACCATCCTCGAGACGTTGCGCGATCACGGCATCGAGGTGCCGAGCTCGTGCGAAACCGGCACCTGCGGGACCTGCCGCACCAAGCTCATCGCCGGCGAGGCCGACCATCGCGATCTGGTGCTCGCCGAGCACGAACGCAAAGACACCATCATGATTTGCGTTTCGCGCGCGCTAACCGACGAGATCACGATCGACCGCTAGAAATTATTGCTGGATCGAGCGCAGATAGGCGCTCACAGCGCGGGCGTCGTCGTCGCTGAATTTTATTTCCGGCATACCGGGATGGCCGGACAGGATGCCGCGCCTAAGGTCCTGCGCGAAATAGTCTAGTTCGAAGCTGCGGCCGAGCATGCGAAGCGGAAGCGCGCCGGACATCCGGCTCTTGCCGGTTTTTCCGATCGCATGACAGCTTGCGCAAAATTCCTCGAGCAGGGCGCGGCCGCGCCGGGCCGGGTCCTGCGCCTGCGCGGCGGAACCCAAAATCGACAGCGCCAGCAATGGCGCGATTAGCGGGAATATGATTTTCGGCGACCGATACATGTCAAATCGTGGAGCCCGCAGTGGAACCGTGGCGCGCCGGAAGGGATTCGAACCCCTGACCCCCAGATTCGAAGTCTGGTCGAGCCCATTGAAATCATTAGGGTTCGTTACCGTAAGGGCCACCTCTCACGCCTGTCCTTAGAGTTTTCGATGCACCGTTGCAAGGCGTGTTACCGAACTGAACGCCGTTCCATCGTCAAGAGAATTTCACCGCCTAAAACCAAAATTATCACCGAATAGGGTTTTCGGTACACACAACTGTCCAGTTTCGATGATGTGCTGAACCGGGCTATCCAGGTAATCTGACGTTACTCGATACCGTGCCGTGCCGTTCGGATCTCGATGCTCTCTCCACGCCGCCAGACACGCGATATTCCGCGGAATTCCGGATGGAGTGTACGGACATGGA
>DAIMKK010000185.1:0-5889 GCA_036721745.1 Pseudolabrys sp.
TCGTCAATGGCGACGAGGTCGATATTCTCACCTCGAAGGCGCAAACGGCGCCGCCGGCGGCCTGGGAATCGATCGTGGTTACCGGCAAGGCGCGCGCCGCGATCCGGCGCGCCACGCGCGCGGCGGTGCGCACGCAATATACCGGGCTCGGCCGCCGCATCGTCGAGCGTCTGTTCCAGCGCGCCAAGATCGCTTATTCGGACGAGAAGCTCAAAGGCGCGCTGCCGCGCCTGGCGCGCGCGTCGATCGAAGACGTGATGGCGGCGGTCGGTCGCGGCGAATTGAAGGCCTCCGACGTCGCTCGCGCCATGTATCCCGACTACAAGGAAGAGCGCGCCGCCGCCATGGCAGTGAAACCCAAGTCCGAGAGCGGCTGGTTTGGCTTGAAGAAGCTCACCTCGGTCAAATTCAAGGTGCCGAACGCCACCGGCCCGGCGATCCCGATCCGCGGCATCAACGGCGAGCTGCCGGTGCGGTTTGCACCGGATGGCGGTGCGGTGCCGGGCGACCGCATCGTCGGCATTCTCACGCCGGGCGAGGGGATCACCATTTACCCGATCCAGTCGCATGCCTTGAGCGAGTTCGAGGACACGCCGGAGCGCTGGCTGGATGTGCGTTGGGACGAGGAAGAAAATACCCCGCAACGGTTCCCGGCCCGCGTCGCGGTGCAATCGGTGAACGAGCCCGGCTCGCTCGCGCAAATCACGCAAGTGATCGCCGAGAACGACGGCAATATCGACAATATCCGCATGACGCGGCGGGCGCCGGACTTCACCGACGTGCTGATCGATCTCGAGGTCTACGACCTCAAGCATCTCACCGCCATCATCGCGCAGTTGCGCGCGAAGCCCGTTGTGGCGAAGGCGGAACGGGTGAACGGGTAGATAAATGAGCCCGTCTCGCTTGCGCCTCGGCGTCAACGTCGACCACGTCGCCACGATCCGCAATGCGCGCGGCGGGCGCCACCCCGATCCGGTGCGCGCGGCCAAACTTGCGATCGCTGCCGGTTGCGACGGTATCACCGCGCATTTGCGTGAGGACCGCCGCCATATCCGCGACGACGATATCGCGCGCTTGAAAGCGGAGATCGACAAGCCGCTCAATTTCGAAATGGCGGCGACCGACGAGATGACCGCGATCGCGCTCAAAACCATGCCGCACGCGGTCTGCCTGGTGCCGGAGAAACGCACCGAGCGCACCACCGAAGGCGGGCTCGATGCCGTCAAGCAACGGTCGCAGCTCAAGCCGGTGGTGCATGCGCTCAAGCATGCCGGCATCAAGGTCTCGCTTTTTATCGGCGCGGCGCCGGCGCAGATCGAGGCGGCGGTCGAGCTGGGCGCGCCGGTGATCGAAATTCATACCGGGTCCTGGTGCAACGCGTTGATCGAGAACCGCGCCGCGGAGGCCAATGCCGAATGGCAGCTCATCCGCGCCGGCGCGCTGCTGGCCAAGGGTCTCGGCCTCGAAGTCCACGCCGGCCACGGGCTCGATTATGCGAGCGCGGAGACCATCGCCGCGTTGCCGCAGATCGTCGAGCTCAATATCGGCCATTTCCTGGTCGGTGAATCGGTGTTCGAAGGGCTCGCCGACACCGTGAGATTCATGCGTGCGGCGATGGATCGCGGTCGTGCCAAAGCAGGCGCATCATGATTATCGGGCTTGGCTCGGACATGGTCGATGTACGGCGCATCGCGCGCAGCATCGAGCGTTACGGCGACCGCTTTCTCGGACGCATCTTCACCGCCGCCGAACGCGCCAAGGCGGAGAACCGCGCCAGAAAGGCCGAGACTTATGCCAAGCGCTTTGCCGCCAAGGAAGCCTGCTCCAAGGCGCTCGGCACCGGATTTCGCAGCGGCGTGTTCTGGCGCGACATGGGCGTGGTCAATCTGGCCTCAGGGCGCCCGACCATGAAACTGACCGGCGGCGCGCTCAAACGGCTACAGGCGATCACGCCGGCCGGCTGCGAGGCCCAGATCGACGTTTCACTCACCGACGAAGGTCCGGCGGCGCAGGCCATCGTCATCATTTCGGCGCGTCCGCGACCAATGGCTTGAAGCCAGGAAGCACAATCCGACCAAGTGCTTATACAGTGGCGCGAGCGTTCTCGATTGCACCTGCGGGTGGCAATCGCTACAAGGTCGCCGGGGCACGACGCCTTTAGTGGCGAGACAAGAGGCCGATGAGCGTGACATCCGGAACAAAACGGAAAGAAGGCGGTATTGCCGAGACAATCCGCGTAATTTTCCACGCGTTGATCATCGCGCTGGTGATCCGCACCTTCCTGTTTCAGCCCTTCAATATCCCGTCCGGCTCGATGAAGGCGACGCTGCTGGTCGGCGATTATCTGTTCGTGTCGAAATACACCTATGGCTACAGCCACTTCTCGCTGCCGATGTCGCCGCCGATATTTTCCGGTCGCCTCCCGGGCGGCTGGCTGCCGCAGCGCGGCGACGTTGTGGTGTTTCGGCTGCCTAAAGATACCTCCACCGACTACATCAAGCGCGTGATCGGCTTGCCGGGCGACAAGATCCAAGTGATCGACGGGCAGGTCTTCATCAACGGCGTGGGGGTCAAGCGTGAGCTGGCACCGCCCTTCATCGAAACCGAGGAAGGCACCCGCGCCGCGCCGGTCAAGCGCTGGAAGGAAACGCTCGATAACGGCGTGAGCTTCTACACGCTCGATTTGGTCGACAACGGCTTTGCCGACAACACGCAGGTCTACACCGTGCCGGACGGCAATTATTTCATGATGGGCGACAATCGCGACAATTCGACCGACAGCCGTTTCAGCCAAGTCGGCATGGTGCCGTTCGAGAATATCGTCGGCCGCGCGCAGATCATTTTCTTCTCCGTCTATGAGGGCGAGCGCGCCTGGGAATTCTGGCGCTGGCCGGTGTCGGTGCGCTGGAACAGGCTGTTCACGATCGTGCGATGAGCCGTAAGGCCAAGGACAGAGCGGCGCTCGAGGAGCGGATCGGCTACAAGTTCGCCGATAAAGCACTGTTGGAGCGCGCGGTCACGCATATTTCGGCCCTTGCGGGCGGCGCCACCCGCGCCAACAGCTACCAGCGCCTCGAATTCCTCGGCGACCACGTGCTCGGCCTGGTGATTTCCGACATGCTCTATCGCGCGTTTCCTAAAGCCAACGAGGGCGAGTTGTCGCGCCGGCTCGCCGATCTGGTGCGCAAGGAAACCTGCGCTGAGGTGGCGCGCGCGATGGATCTCGGGCCGGCGCTCAAGCTCGGCAATTCGGAATCGCACGCCGGCGGACGCTTGCGCTCAACCATCCTGGCCGACGCCTGCGAGGCGCTGGTCGGGGCGGTGTTCATCGACGGCGGATACAAAGCTGCCGACGAACTGGTCGCGCGCTTCTGGAAGGAGCGCATGCTCAAGCCGCTGCGCCCGTTGCGGGACCCTAAGACCATGTTGCAGGAATGGGCGCAGGCGCGCGGGCAACCGACGCCGGCCTATCGGGAATTGGCGCGCACCGGCCCGCATCATGATCCGGAATTTCGCGTCGCGGTGGTGCTGCCCGACCGGCCGCCGGCCGAGGGCATGGGCTCGTCGAAGCGGGCCGCCGAACAGGCCGCCGCGGCCGCCATGCTGACGCGCGTCGGCGTGGCGGTGGACAAACTTGATGGTTGACCGGGCCAAGCCAGCCAGCGACACGCGCTGCGGCTTCGTCGCGCTGATTGGCGCGCCCAATGCCGGCAAGTCGACGCTGCTCAATGCGCTGGTCGGCTCCAAGGTCACCATCGTCTCGCACAAGGTGCAGACGACGCGCGCGCTGATCCGCGGCATCACGCTCGCGGGAAAGTCGCAGCTTATCTTCGTCGACACGCCGGGAATTTTCGCGCCCAAGCGGCGGCTCGACCGCGCCATGGTGACGACGGCCTGGAGCGGCGCGCACGAGGCCGATTTAGTCGGCGTGTTGATCGATGCGCGCAAGGGGATCGACGACGAGGCGGAAGCGCTGCTCGATCGGCTCGCCGGCGTGAAGCCGACGAAAATCCTTATCCTCAACAAGATCGACCTTGTGCCGCGCGACACGCTACTGTTGCTGACCAAAATCGCCAACGAAAAAGCCAAGTTCGATTCGACCTTTATGATTTCCGCCTTGACCGGCGATGGCGTGGCCGATCTCAAGACCTGGCTCGCCGAGCGCATGCCGCCAAGTCCGTGGCTTTATCCGCCCGAGCAGATGTCGGACGCGCCGGTGCGGCAATTGGCGGCTGAGATTACGCGCGAGAAGCTGTTCGAGCGGTTGCATCAGGAGCTGCCCTATCACTCGACGGTCGAGACCGAGGTGTGGAAGGAGTTGCGCGGCGGCAAAATCCGCATCGAGCAGACGATTTATGTGGAGCGCGAGAGCCAGCGCAAGATCGTGATCGGCAAAGGCGGGCAGACCCTCAAGTCGATCGGCGAGTCGTCGCGGCGGGAAATCGCCGAGATTGTCGAGGCCAAAGTCGACCTGTTCCTGTTTGTGAAGGTGCGCGAGGGCTGGGGCGACGACCCGGAGCGTTACCGCGCGATGGGGCTGGAGTTTCCCAAAGAGTGACGTAGAACTTGTCGGGCAACGTGAGTCCGGACGATTCCATGCAATGGACCGATGAAGGCATCGTGATCGGCGTCAAGCGGCACGGGGAGGCGAGCGCCATCCTCGAGCTGATGACCCTCGCGCATGGCCGCCATCTCGGCCTGGTGCGCGGCGGTTTCGGCACGCGCATGAAGCCGATCCTGCAGACCGGCAATAGCGTGAGCGCCAGTTGGCGCGCCCGGCTCGATGAGCATCTCGGCAATTACACAATAGAGCCGACGCGACAGCGCGCCTCGAACTTCTTCGCGGCCCCGCACGCGATCTACGGCGTCACCCATCTGGCGGCAATGATGCGGTTGTTGCCCGAGCGCGACCCGCATGCCGGGCTTTATTCGGTTTTCGAAGAGGTGCTCGACCGGCTCGAAGATCGGGTATTGGCGGCGCCTTTGGTGGTGCGGTTCGAATTGCAGCTTTTGACCGAACTCGGTTTCGGCCTCGACCTCGAGCAATGCGCCTCGACCGGCGCGCGGGCCGATCTCATCTATGTCTCGCCGAAGTCGGGGCGGGCGGTCTCGCGTGCGGCGGGCGAGCCTTGGGCCGACAAAATGCTGCGGCTGCCGGCCTTCCTGCGCGATCCGGCTGCCGAGTCCGGCGGGCGCGATCTCGCCGACGGCTTTGCGCTCACCGGCTTCTTCCTTGAGCGCCACGTGCTGGAGCCGCGCGGGCTCAAGCTGTCCGACGAGCGCGCGCATTTCATCGCGGCGCTGCTGCGCGGTCCGCGCAGCGCCGTGGCCATTTGAAAACGACATCTAGGCGAGCGCCGAATCCGGAAGGTCGTCGGGGAAAGGTCCGAGAGCCTTTTGAAGTTTGTCGGTGTGCCGGCTCTCCACGGCCTCGATCAGTTCATAATAGAGCATCTTGTAGGTCGAGAAACCGACGCCCGCGGCTTTCATGCGGGCCATTGCCGCCTCGACATTGCGCGACGAGGAAAATATCAGCTCCTCCATGACGAAGACCTCATAGCCGAGGCTGAGCAGGCCAAGGCACGATTGCATCACACAAACATCGGTTTCGCAGCCGGCCACGATCACTTGGCGTTTCTTCAGATGCGCAAGGTGGCTCTTTATTGTCTTGTCCTTGCACAAGTCGAAGAAGTCTTTTTCGAAAGTGCGAGCGCGCTCGCCAAAATGTTTGCCGATTTCTTTCGGTAAAGAGCCCTTGAAATCGACCGGCCGCTCGAGGGTTACGACGATCGGGATTCGAAAATAGTTGAGCAGGCGGACGAGATTGCCCGTGTTCGCCTTGATCCTGGAAGCAAGGCGTTTGTCCACTTGCGAAAGGAAAAAACCCTG
>DAIMKK010000186.1:0-5887 GCA_036721745.1 Pseudolabrys sp.
ACGTCAACCGGCGGCCGAGCTTTCTTGACACACGGTCGACGTCGGCGCGAATGTCATCGAGCCCGTCCACGTCGTTGCGCATGGCGCGACCGACGCCGGTGGGCGCGCGATATTCGCCGAAGGCTTCGCGCAGCGTCCAGCCCCACTCGCCGGTGGTGACGCCGGCCTTAGCGCAGGCGATCGAGGCCGGCATGATATTGCCGCCGCTGGTGGCGACGCGTTTCAAATCCTTCAAAGTGTCGGCAACTGCCTTGGCATCGCGCGCGGCGCGCCAGGCGGCCAACCGTTCGAGTTGGTCGCGCTCGGCGTCTTCCGACACCGTCATGATCGAATCGACGCCGCCGGTGAGCGGCGAGGGCTCGCTCTCGAGATATTTGTTGACGCCGACCACGATCTGCTCGCCGCGCTCGATCGCTTCCAGCCGTGCGGTGTTGGATTCGACCAGCTGCTGCTTCATGTAGCCGCTCTCGACCGCGGGCACCGCGCCGCCCATGTCGTCGATGCGCGCCAGCTCTTGCTTGGCTTCGGCCTTGAGCGCGTCTACCTTGCGCTCGATCTCGGCCGAGCCATCGAAAATATCGCCGTAGTCGAGCAGATCAGTTTCGTAGGCGAGGATCTGCTGCATGCGCAGCGACCACTGCTGGTCCCATGGCCGCGGCAGGCCGAGCGCCTCGTTCCACGCTGGCAGCTGCACGGCGCGGGCGCGCGCGTTCTTGGACAGCGTCACCGCCAGCATCTCGAGCAGAATGCGCGGGACGTTGTTCTCGGCTTGCTGCTCGGTCAGCCCGAGCGAGTTCACCTGCACGCCGTAGCGGAACAGCCGCTGCTTGGCGTCGGTGATGCCGTAGCGCTCGCGCGTGATCTCGTCCCACAATTCGACGAAGGCGCGCATCTTGCACATCTCGGTGATGAAGCGCAGTCCGGCATTGACGAAGAACGAGATGCGCCCGACCACTTCGCCGAATTTTTCCCGGGTGACTTCACCCGACGCCTTCACCGTGTCGAGCACGGCGATGGCGGTGGCCAGCGCGAAAGCCAGTTCCTGCACCGGCGTCGCTCCCGCCTCTTGCAGGTGGTAGGAGCAGATGTTCATCGGGTTCCACTTCGGCAGTTTGCTCGTGGTGAAGATCGCGACGTCCTTGATCAGCCGCATCGACGGGGCCGGCGGAAACACATAGGTGCCGCGCGAGAGATATTCCTTGATGATGTCGTTCTGGATGGTGCCGGTGAGCGCCGCGCGCGGCGCGCCGGTCTCGTCGGCCACCGCGATATAGAGCGCCATCAGCCACGCCGCGGTGGCATTGATGGTCATCGAGGTGTTCATGGTGCCGAGCGGGATGCCGGTAAACAGCGCGCGCATGTCGCCGAGATGATTGACCGGCACGCCGACCTTGCCGACCTCACCTTTGGCCAGCACGTGGTCCGAGTCGTAGCCGGTCTGGGTCGGCAGATCGAAGGCGACCGACAGGCCGGTCTGCCCCTTGGCGAGGTTTTTGCGATAGAGCGCGTTGGAGTCCGCGGCCGTGGAATGGCCTGCATAGGTACGGAAGATCCAAGGCTTGTCGCGTTGGGTCGTGTCGCGCATGGGCTAGCCCCGATCGGTCCACCGATAACGCCTGACGGGCCATTTTGCAATGCAGCAAAAGCCGGAACCGGGGCGTGCATTAGATTGCTCAACTAGCGTCATGGTTGTCCAGGTACCGGCCGGGGACCCGGCGCGCCGAGCCGCAGGCGATTAAAGTTAACGAAATACATACTCGATCCGCCTTACCTAATAATCGTCGCAGCGCTCGCATAAGCCGCGGCGTCCCGTGCGATTTGTTTTGAGCGCGTCTTGGCAACAAAGGATGCTTTGATGTTCAAGCTTGGCGCCCGACGCGCGATACCTTTGCTGAATTTCCGTATTGGCACCAAGCTCGCGATCACAGTCGGCGTCGGCGTCGTGCTGGTCGCTGGCATGATCCTCACCCAGCAACTCGGCAATTCGTCGGTCGCCGAACAGGCGGAGCGCGGGCACAGCGATCAGGCGGCGGCGACCGACCTATTGCATGCCGGCGTCGCCTTGCAGCGGATGCAGATCGGCACGCGCGAAATCCGGCTGGCGATTTCCGAGCGAGAAGCGGATGAGGCGCTCGCTTTATTGCAGGACGACAAGAACAACGCTGTCGGTTTGTTACAGGCGGCGTTCAATATTTGCGCCGATGCGGAGAACCGAACGCGGCTGGAAAAGATCATAGCTTTGGCTAAGGACTACGCCGTCGCCGCCGCGGCGATGACGGCGGCGAAAAAAGAATATGCCGAGATTGATCAGCCCTTGGCGCAGGCCAAGAGGATCGGCGTGGAGATCGACGCACTGATCGAGAAAGCCACCTCGGCTTCCGGCGAGCTCGCCGGCCAACGCATGGCCGAAGCGGCGGCGCGCACAACCGCGGCGGCGCGGATCAGTATCGGCTTCGGATTTTTCGTCGTCGTCATCCTCATGGGCGCGGGCGCTTTCGGAATTTTGTCGATCGGCCGGCCCATTCACACCATCGCCGGTGTGCTGCTGCAACTGGCGAACGGACAGCGCGAGGTCGCGATTCCCTATACCGAGCGTGGTGATGAAGTGGGCGACGCCGCGCGTGCGGCACGCACCTTCCGCGACAATCTTGTGCGTCTGGAAAAACTCGAAACTGAGCAGAAGCAGGCAGCCGTCCATGCCGCGGCCGAGCGCAAGGAAATCGTGCGCAAGCTCGCCGACGATTTCGAGCGCGCGGTCGGTAATATCGTCGGCGCGGTATCAGCCTCCGCGAGTAACCTGGAAACGGCCGCTTCGACCTTGACCAAGAACGCCAAGGCCACACAGCAGCTTTCCGCCGTGGTCGCCACCGCTTCCGAACAAGCCTCCGTTAACGTACGGTCGGTCGCCTCGGCGACCGGCGAAATGGGCTCCTCGATCGACGAAATCCGCCGGCAGGTCCAGATCTCGACCATGATCGCCGGCGAGGCGGTAAAACAGGCGCAAAAGACCGACGGCCGCATCAACGATCTGTCGCAGGCGGCAGCCCGCATCGGCGACGTAGTCAAGCTCATCACCACTATCGCCGCCCAGACCAATCTGCTGGCGCTGAACGCCACCATCGAGGCAGCTCGCGCCGGCGAGGCAGGCAAAGGATTTGCCGTGGTCGCTTCCGAAGTGAAGATGCTGGCGACCCAGACGGCTAAGGCGACCGAGGAGATCAAGCAGCAGATCGCCGGGATGCAGGCCGCCACAAGAGAGTCGGTGGCGGCGATCAAGGAGATCGGCGAGACCATCGCCCGCATATCCGAGATCGCCTCAACCATTACCGATGCGGTCGAGGCCCAGGGTGCAACAACCCAGGAGATAGCCACCAACGTCGCGCAGGCGGCGCAAGGCGCGGTCCAAGTCGCGACCAATATCGCCGACGTCAATCACGGCGCCGACGAGACCGGCACCGCATCGGCGCAGGTGCAACTGGCGGCGCAATCGCTCTCGGGCGAGAGCCGTAAGCTGGAAGCGGAAGTGACGAATTTCCTCAATACCGTCCGCGCGGCTTGATCGCGCCGCAGACGGATCAGGCGCTTATCGCTTGCCGGGCGAGGGGTGGGTGCGCGCCCGGCCGTTCACCCGCGCGCGCGATCTCGCGCTAACGCTTTATCAGGCGGATGATGAACAGAAGGATGCAGGCGCCGACGGTCGAGATGACAATCGCACTGATCCAGAAATTCGCGATCATCGGCAGATGGAGCACGCCCCACAGCCAGGTGCCGATAAAGGCGCCGATAATGCCGAGGATGATGTCGCCGATGATGCCGAAGCCGCCGCCCATGATCTTGCCGGCCAGCCAGCCGGCGACCAGGCCGATAACCAAGATGACGATGATACTGTTGGTTTCCAACATCATGACGCCAATCCCTCCCCAGCGTGCCTCCGCGGACTTCCGCACGCGGCAATGCTGCCGGTAGCGGGTCACGGCCACAGGTCATTCAACATCAAAGCTACAAACGCGTCGATTCGCTACAGCGGCTGGCGAAACAAAATGTTGCGTTGCAACATAAATTGCGCCAGACTGTTTTCAGCGCAGGGAGAGTCCAGATGCCGGCGGTCGCACAGGTGAGGGGCGTCGCTCCTCTCAAGGACCTTTATGACATCGGCGAGATTCCGCCGCTCGGACACGTGCCCGAGAAGATGCACGCCTGGGTCATCCGCAAGGACCGCCACGGGCCGCCTGACAAATCGTTCCAGCTCGAAGTGGTGCCGACCTGGCAGATCGGCGAGGACGAAGTGCTGCTGCTCGTGATGGCGGGCGGCGTCAACTACAACGGCGTCTGGGCCGGGCTCGGCCAGCCAGTTTCTACCCTCGACGTGCATAAGCATCCGTTTCACATCGCCGGTTCAGACGCCTCCGGCGTCGTCTGGGCGGTCGGCAGTAAGGTGCATCGCTGGAAGGTCGGCGACGAGGTCATCGTCCACTGCAATCAGGATGACGGCGACGACGAAGACTGCAACGGCGGCGATCCGTTGCTGTCGCCCTCGCAACGCATCTGGGGTTACGAGACGCCGGACGGCTCGTTCGCGCAATTTTGCCGCGTGCAGTCGCGGCAATTGATGCACAAGCCAAACCATCTCTCCTGGGAAGAATCAGCCTGCTACACGCTCACGCTCGCCACCGCCTACCGCATGTTGTTCGGCCATTCGCCGCACACTCTCAAGCCGGGCGACAATGTGCTGGTATGGGGCGCCTCCGGCGGGCTCGGCGTGTTCGGCCTGCAATTGGTGGCGGCCTCGGGCGCCAATGCGATCGCCGTCGTCTCCGACGCGTCGAAAGCGGAATACGTTTTCAATCTGGGCGCCAAAGGCGTGATCAACCGCAAGGATTTCAAGTGCTGGGGCCAGATGCCGGCGGTCAACACCGACGAATACAACGCCTGGACCAAGGAAGCGCGCCGCTTCGGCAAGGCAATCTGGGACATCACCGGCAAGCGCGACGTCGACATCGTATTCGAACATCCGGGCGAGCAGACCTTCCCGGTCTCCTGCCTGGTGGTGAAGCGCGGCGGCATGGTCGTGTTCTGCGCCGGCACCACCGGCTACAATCTCACCTTTGACGCGCGCTACGTCTGGATGAGGCAGAAGCGCATCCAGGGTTCGCATTTCGCGCACCTCAAGCAGGCCTCGCAGGCCAACCGTTTCGTGCTCGAGCAGCGCATCGATCCCTGCATGAGCGAGGTGTTCGCCTGGGACAAGATCCCGCTCGCGCACATGAAGATGTGGAAGAACCAGCACCCGCCCGGCAACATGGCGGTCATGGTCAACGCGCCGCGTCCGGGCCTGAAAAACTTCGAGGACGTGCAGGAAGCGTCGGTCGGCTAGCCCGCTCCAGCGGATTTCTCGCGCGGGGTACTAATCGCTTTCGTGCGCACCTGCGCGATGGCCGAATTCAATTCGCCGCCATAAATGAAGATCGACGCGCAGACATAGAGAAACACCAAAGCGATCATCGCCGACGCCAGGCCTGCGTACATCGACACGTATGCGAACGTGTAATAAGCGAGATAGCGGCCAAAAATAGCGCCGCTAATCAGCCAAAGCATTATCGTCGCGATAATGCCGGGCGCGATCTCGATGAAGCCGCGCCGTCCGGCCGGCAGCCAAAGATGCACGATCAACAGCGAGATAACGAGCACGAACGCCGCCACCGCATAGCGCGCGAAGGTGATGAGTTCGCTGAACGGTTCCAGCGTCGGCACATAGCGCAGCAGCTTGTCCCAAATCACCGGCGCCAGCACCACCAGGAACGAGAACGCCAAGATCGCGACGGCACCCACCAGTACATAGCCGATCGACTCCAGCCGCAACAGCCACCATGACCGCGGTTCCACCGCG
>DAIMKK010000187.1:0-5876 GCA_036721745.1 Pseudolabrys sp.
GGTTACGTATCTTGCGCTCGCCGCATCACTGCTGTTTGCCGGTGCGGACCGCTTGTATGCTCAGACGATTGGCTATGCCGAAGCGCTCGACGCGCTCGCGGTCAGTTGCGACAAAGATATCGGCAAATTCTGCAGGCAGGCTAATCTGGGCGGCGGCCGCATTGCTGATTGCCTGGAGCGCAATCAGGCCAATGTCTCACCGCGCTGTAAGGCAACCGCATTCGAGACCGCCGAACTTTTGCGAAAAAGAGCGGCCGCCCGCGCCGCCGTCATCAGCCTATGCGAATTGGACCGTCTGCAGTTCTGCGGCGGAATTGAGCCGGGCGACGGCAATCTCATCGAATGCTTTTATAAAGCGCAGCGCAACATAAGGCCGGCTTGTCGGCAGGCTATTGCCGACGCCGGCTACCTTGCTGCCATTACCGCGGGTCCCGTGTCGGCTCAGCTCCATTTGAGCTCGACCGATATCGTCAGCAGTCTTCAGGGCGCCGAAGCCACCCCCGGCATCAGCGCGGACAGACTGCGGAGATTGGCCGCGCAAGCGATCCGCGATCCCTCCCGCGCCAACCGCGTCAACCGCGCGCCATTGTCAGAGCAGCTCGGCACTCTCGCGCAGCTGACGCTTGCCATCCAGTTCGATTTCAACTCCGCGCACATCCGCCCAAGTTCGTTCCGCGCCATCGGCCTGATCGCGGACTCTCTCTATCACCCCTATCTGCAAGGCTATTGCTTCCTGATCGTCGGACACACGGATGCCGTCGGCAGCCGCGAATCCAATCTCAAACTCAGCCAACAACGCGCGGACGCCATCCGGGACGCGATGATCAACCCGTTCGGAATTGATCCGCGACGGATCGAGGCCGTCGGGCTCGGCGAGGAGCAGCTGCTCGACCGCGCCCATCCCACCGCCGCGGCAAACCGGCGTGTGCAGTTGATCAACGTCGGCAAAGTTCGCCTCAACACGGCCTGCGATGCCCGCCCGGGGGTACAGATCAGATAGAAAGCGGCAAAGTCAGCGCTTGTTCAATTCGCGGCATGGTAGCAAGGCCGCGTCACGTTCGCTTTGATGGCGGGTAACCGATACTCAGCAGGATGCGTCGGCACGTTTGCTTTGTGCCAACAGCCGTCGATCGCGATGTCTGGTCTACTTTGTCATGCAGCCGTAGAGAAATGGCCAGCTTTTGCGGCCATACAGCTTTTTTTCAACGACCTGCGTTTGGCAATCGGTCCATTTGACCTTTTCCTTGACCCATTTCGCCTTCGCTGCATACCACTGCTTTTTGGTCCAGTTGGAAATGTCTTCAATTTTCGCCACGACCGCGGCAGCCGGCTTTGCCTCGGTTTTCACCGGCGTCTGATCTTCGGCGAACGCGGACCCGGTCGCGACCAGCATCAGCAATGCGACCGACAAGATTGAAGTGCGTATGTGAGTCATCCCTGGGTCCTTTGTTGCACTAGCTCATGGCCACATCGGTGAGCCGCATCTGCACGCGTTCCTCGCCTTGCCAGCGGTCGATCGCGAGGCTGCCGGCAGCGTGCATGGGCCGGCCGCGATTGTCGAGCAGCGCCTGGCCGAGCGGTTTTCCGGCGGCGCGGAACGCGATCGCGTTCACTTGTTTGCCGTCGCCGGATTTGAAGCGCGCGCGGATGTGGTTCTCGCCGACCACATCGGCGTAGGCCAGCGTATGCGCCGGCAGCGCCAGTAGCGGCTCCGGATTGCCGGCGCCGTAAGGTCCCGCGCGCGAAAGCATATCGACCAGCGCCAGATTGACCGCGCCGGCCGAGACCGCGCCGTCGATCGCAAGCCCGCTTTCGCGGCGCGCCGCCTCGACCGGCGCAGCGAGCGCGTCCTCGCAAAAAGCGCGGAACGCGGCCAAGGTATCTTTTTTGAGCGTAATGCCGGCCGCCATGGCGTGGCCGCCGCCCTTGAGCAGAAGGCCCTCGCGCACCGCGCGCCGCACCGCCTGGCCGAGATCGACGCCGACAATCGATCTCCCCGATCCGGTGCCGATGCCGCCCGGCTCCAGCGCAATCGCAAAGGCCGGCCGGCCGTAGCGTTCCTTGAGCCGCGCCGCCACCAACCCGACCACGCCGGGATGCCAGCCCTCGCCCGCGGTCACCACCACGGCGCCCTTCTCTTCCAGGCCGAGCGCGGCCATGGCTTCAGCCTCCGCCTGCGCCACGGTCGCGAACTCGATCTGCTGGCGCTCGCGATTCAAACGGTCGAGTTCGCCGGCGATGCGCGCCGCCTCGCTCGGGTCTTCCTCCAGCAGCAGCCGCACGCCTAAGTCCGCACGCCCGATGCGGCCGCCCGCGTTGATGCGCGGCCCGAGCAGGAAGCCGAGATGCCATGGCTCGGGCGGACCGTTAAGCCGCGCGGCGTCCATCAATGCGGTCAATCCGATTTGGTCGCGGCGCCTGAGTGCGATCAGTCCCTTGGCGACGAAGGCGCGGTTGAGACCCTTGAGCGGCACCACGTCGGCCACGGTGCCGAGCGCAACCAGATGCAGCAGCGACAGCAGGTCCGGCTCGTCCCGCATACCGGTCCAGAAGTTGCGCCGGCGCAGTTCCCGCGTCAGCGCGACCAGCGTGACGAACACCAGCCCCACCGCGGCGAGATGGCCGAGGCCGGAGAGATCGTCGGCGCGGTTCGGATTGACGATCGCCACCGCCGGCGGCAGTTCCTCGTCGGCCTGGTGATGATCGATCACCACCGTGTCGAGCCCGAGCTTCTTGGCTTCCGTCAGCGTCTCCATGCTGGTCGTTCCGCAATCGACGGTGACCAGAAGTTTGACGCCGCGCTCGGCGAAGGCGCGGATGGCGTCCACATTCGGGCCGTAGCCTTCGAAAATCCGGTCGGGAATATGCACAATCGGATCGAGTCCGCAGTGACGCAAAAAGCGCGCGAGCAGTGCCGCAGAGGTGGCGCCATCCACGTCGTAATCGCCGAAAATCGCGACGCTCTCGCCGTGCATAACGGCCTGCGCGAGGCGCGCGCACGCCGCTTCCATGCCGGTGAGCTTATGCGGGTCGGCCATCAGGCGTTTGATGCTGGGATCGAGATAGGCCGCAGCCTCGTCCGGCTCGACGCCGCGACCGGCGAGCACGCGCGCCAGCAGTTCCGGCACGCCGGACCGCTGCGCAATCGTGAGCGCGCGCGCCTGTCCCCGCTCATCCAAACAATCGCGCCACGCGCGCCCCGTAGCCGAACGCTCGACGCCGAGAAAAAACCGCTCGGTTGGTTGCATCGCTGTTGCGGGCAAAGCCGCCATCGCGCTTAATCCTTGTAGCCGTGCTTCTTCATCACCGTATCTACGCTGGTCGCGATCTCCTGCTGAAACGCCGGCAGACGCGGAACGATCAGGCCATAACTCTCGGCGGTGACCTTGGGCAGTTCCCGCAACGTCTTGGACCCGGTCGGCGATTTGTAAAACACCACCAAATCGTGCAGCTCGCCGACGGTGAAATGGCGCGCATAGAGGGCGGGCGCGTCCTTCAAGGCGTCGCTGACGAACTGGCCGAGCAACCGCTCCAACTCGGCGCGGATGTCGGTGAGCGTCGCTGCGTCAACCTTGTTGCTCAGTTGGTCTGCGATGCCCGGCCACATCTGGGTGACCAGCGCCCGCGTCATCTGCTGGACGGTGTCACCCGTCATGATGCCGGCTAGTTCCTGTGCCGCCTTCAGCGTGTCCGGCGACGGCGCATCCTGCGCCCGCGCCGGCAGCGTCGCACACACGCACAGCAATACCGTTGCGATCAAGCGTTTCATGCGAGCCTCCGTTTTCCGCCGTCACCGGACGTGGGAAGGCTGCCGGCGCCTCCTCAATCCAAATGAAACTTCTTGAGCTCCCGGTGCTCGGCGCGTATCCAGCGCACCGTGCCGGTGACCGAGCGCATCACCACGGTTTCGGTTTCGATGAAGTCCTTGCGGAACTTGACGCCGCGCAACATGTTGCCGTCGGTGACGCCGGTGGCGGCAAACACGCAGTCGCCCTTCACCATGTCATCGATGCCGTATTTCTTGCGCGGATCCTTGATGCCCATTTTGGCGGCGCGGGTGCGTTTTTCTTCGGTGTCGAGCACCAGCCGGCACTGCATCTGTCCGCCGATGCAGGCGAGCGCGGCCGCCGCCAGCACGCCTTCCGGCGCGCCACCGATGCCCATATAGATGTCGATGCCAGTCTCGTCTGGCTGCGCGGTGTGGATTACGCCGGCGACGTCGCCGTCGGTGATCAGCGCTACCGCCGCGCCGGTCTTGCGCACCGCTTCGATCATGTCGGCGTGGCGTGTGCGGTCGAGAATGAGCGCGGTTATTTCCGCGGGCTTGACGCCCTTGGCCTTGGCCAGCCGCATGATGTTCTCGGCCGGCGAGATATCGAGATCGACCAGGTCCTTCGGATAACCAGGGCCGATAGCGATCTTCTCCATGTAGACGTCGGGCGCATTCAGCAAAGTGCCGCTTTCCGCCATCGCCATGGTCGCGATCGCGCCCGGCATGTTCTTGGCGCAGAGCGTGGTGCCTTCGAGCGGATCGACCGCGATATCGACCTTGGGGCCCTTGCCCGTGCCGACATTCTCGCCGATGAACAGCATCGGCGCTTCGTCGCGCTCGCCCTCCCCGATCACCACCGTGCCGCCGATCGACAATTTACTGAGTTCGCGCCGCATGGCGTCGACCGCGGCCTGGTCGGCGGCTTTCTCATTGCCGTGGCCGCGCAGGCGGGCCGCCGAGACCGCCGCGCGCTCAGTCACGCGCACGATCTCGATCGATAGGATACGGTCCAATACCTCTTTGGAAGTCACGCTCGTCGACGCCATTTCTTTAGCTCCCCCTGGACGAATCCGGCTTGCAAGCCGACTCGGATATTAGCTGCGCATGATCTATTCCGAAAACCGGTTCCCACTTTTCGGGATCATGCGCTCAGTTCTTCTCGATCCTGATCACCTGCGGCATACCTGAGATCACCCTATCGCGCCCCACCGCCGCAAGGGCCTTGCGCACGGCATCCTCAGTTGTCGCATAAGTAATGAGGATAACGGGAACGGAACCGGACTTGGTATCGGTATCGGAATGCGCCCGGTGGCGCTGCACGATGGATTCCAGAGAAATTTCCTGTTGGGCGAGCCGCTTGGCGATAGTGGCCGCGGTTCCTGGCTTGTCGCGCGCAAGCAGCCTTATGTAGTAGCCGCCCTCGTGCCGCTGCATCGGCGCTTTGCGCACGCTTCGCAGCCGCGCCACCGGCCGGCCGAAGGGCGCGGTGCGTACCCCGCGCGCGATGTCGCCGATGTCGGAGAGCACTGCCGAGGCGGTCGCGGCGCCGCCGGCGCCCGGCCCGATCAGCGTGAGCGGATTGATGCCTTCCGCATCCACGGTCACGGCATTGGTCACGCCCATCACCTGGGCGATGGCCGAGTCCTTGCGCACCATGGTCGGATGCACGCGCTGTTCGATCCCCTTGTCGGTCTTTACCGCCACGCCGAGCAGTTTCACGCGGTAGCCAAGCTCGTCGGCGGCGGACAGATCGGCCGGCGCGATCGAGGAAATGCCCTCCACATAGATCGCGCTCTGGTCGACCTTGGTGCCGAAGGCAAGACTCGCCAGGATCCCGAGCTTCTGAGCGGTGTCGTGACCATCGATATCGAAACTCGGATCGGCCTCGGCATAACCCAGACGCTGGGCTTCCTTGAGGCACTCCGCGAACGGCATCTTGTCCTGCTCCATCCTGGTGAGGATGTAATTGCAGGTGCCGTTGAGAATACCGTAGATGCGCTCGAACGAATTGCCGGCCAGCCCTTCGCGCAAGGTCTTCACGATCGGAACGGCGCCGCCGACCGCGGCCTCGAAATTAAGCGCGACGTGATGCTTTTCCGCGAGC
>DAIMKK010000188.1:0-5856 GCA_036721745.1 Pseudolabrys sp.
ACCGAATAGCGCGAAAAGCCGCCGCCGAGATGGTCGTAGATGCCGCCCTCGCACATGCGATCGAGCGAATGCTCGACCGTCTCGAAAAAGCGCGCATCGACGCTGCGTGCGCCGGCGCGCCACAGCATTTCCAGGATCGCCGGTTGCGGAAACTTGGGCGCGCCGCGCAGGCCGCCGTTCACCGCGTCGAACATGTTGCCGACTTGGGCCGCCGCCGCATCGAGTTCCGCCAGACCGATCGTGACCTTGCCGGCCGGCCGCGCTTTGGCGGCGAGCTGCGCCAGCAGCGCCGCGCGGTTCTGCTCGATCTTGTTGGGCTCCTCGCGGAACAGCCGCGCCACCTCGCGCAGCACGTCGGTGAAGGCCGGCCGTCCGTAACGCGAATCCTTGGGAAAATAAGTCCCGCCCCACACCGGCTCAGCCTGCGGCGTGAGAAACATGGTCAGCGGCCAGCCGCCCTGCTCGCCCAGCATATGCAGCGCGTTCATGTAGATCTGGTCGATGTCCGGGCGCTCCTCGCGGTCGACTTTGATGTTGACGAACAGCTCGTTCATCACTTTTGCGGTTTGTTCGTCCTCGAACGATTCGTGCGCCATCACGTGGCACCAGTGGCAGGCCGCGTAGCCGACCGAGAGCAAAATCGGCCGGTCTGAGCGCTTGGCCTCGGCCAGGGCCTCCGGCCCCCACTGCCACCAATCGACCGGATTGTGCTTGTGCTGCAGCAGATAGGGCGAGGTCGCGCTCGCCAGGCGATTTTCACGTGAAATTTTTGGAGTAACGGACATCGGCGCAGATTAGCGCGGATTACGCGCCGGACAAATTGGCCGGCAGGCTAATGGTAGAACGTTCACGCTTGAAAAGATTGTTATCGCTTGCGCTGCAGCTTCGCGAGCGTGGCGAGCATGGCCGCGCGTTCGGACGAATCCTGATAGCTGCGGACAACCTCTTCCGCGTCGCGCAATTCAGCCTCGGCCTCGCAACCATGACCCGCCACCCAGGTGAGCGCGTTCAAGGGGTCATGGATGCCCAGCCGGCCGAGCAAATCGCTATACGGGCGCGGATCGTCGGCCTTCGGCCGATAGACTTTACTGAGATCGTCGTGCACCACCGCCAGCACCCCGGCGCAGAGCCGCGGATTCGTTTCGAGGTCGAGCACAGGCAGATATTTTGTGACCATCCACGTCGCGGAGCTCTCGTATTTGCTGGTTAGAATCTCGATCGCGTCGCTGGTACGGTGGTCGAGCTTGCGCGCGCCGGCCAGCGCCTGATCGTGATATTCTTTTTTGTCGGCAAAACTGAGCCAGGCCTTGAGATGGGCCTTCGGCGTCAGCATGGAAAAGCGCTCGGGATATTCGCGCATCTGCCGGCCCAGCTCTTTCGGATCGCGCAGCCGGCGCAGTTCGACGACATCGAAGTCGGGTTCGGGATAAGCCTCGACCATCGTTTGCCATGCCTGTGATTCGGCATCGCAAGAGCAGTCGTGGCCCACCAGCCACTTCATGGCGACGACGGCGTCGGTGACCTGCTGAGTAAAGTCGGAGGAGGGTTTGCTGTTCGGGCTCTTGGACGCCAGCGTTTCGACCTGGCGGCGCAGCAGGCTGCGCGCCTTGTCGCAAATCGCCGGCGTCGGGGTCAGATCGAAGCGTCCGAAATAACGCAGCGGAAAGTCACCGCGGTCGAGCATGATCTCCGCATCGCTCTGCCGTCGTTCAAGCTTGACAATGCCGGCTTCAGCCGCGCCCGAGCGCGAATTATCGGGCGTATCCAGGAACGGCACCCAGTCCCATAGCGGCTCATTGGCCGTCAGCTTGGCGAAATCCTCGGAGTATTTTGCGCGCCCGGCGGCGAATTGGTCTTTGGCGTCCTGGCGCATTTGCGTCAGCGGCACGATGGCCAGGCAAAGCACGAGCACCCCACCCCACACCGCGCCGGCGGCGATGCCGGATGGAATTGCCGCGCGCAGCTTCGGCAGCAAGGCCCAGAAGCAGTATGCCACCACCAGCGGCGGAATGGCGGCCGGGATCACGAGCGGCCAAAGGAACGGCGTCACCTCCGGCCGCGCCAGCAGCTCAAGCGCACCCATTGTCACAAAGCCGGAGGCCGGGATGAGGAACACGGCCGCGAACACCGCCGGCACCGGCATGACGCCTTTGACGCCGGCGATGATTGCGATGACGGCTAGCAACAGCCAGAGCACGAAGACTTCGATCGCGCCAAAGGCCTGGGCATAGGCATTGCCGGCTGGGTCGCTGCTGGCGAGGTCGGAGAGCGAGGCCATGACTATCGCATAGAATAAAAGCGCCAAGACACAGCAAGCGATCGTGGCCGCGACGGCGCCGGTGGATGCTTTTTCGCTTGTCACGATCTGACTTTGCCCCTTCGGCCCGCTGACAGTGCACGCCGCAATAGCGATGTTGGTGCGTATTGCATCCAAGATAGGTCGCGCGAACACGCTGTCCGGTTCGAGCGCCGCGCCACCAATCTGTCACAAGTCAGTGGATTGCGCTGCCGCTGAAGCACGCCTACTGCGGGCCGGAACCGAAGCGGAAATCTCGGAAGTAAAAGCCGCGCTCAGGCGGCGCGGACATGGCGCAGGAACTTATCGACCTGGGTCTGCAAAGTTGCCGCATGATCGAGCAGACGTTTGGCGCCAGCCAGCGCTTGCCCCGATGCATCGTCGTTCTCACGCGTCTTATTGTCCAGATCCACAATGTTATTGGCGACGATGCGCGAACCGTCCGCGGCCTGCTGCGCGTTCTTGGAGATTTCCTGGGTCGCGGCCGCCTGCTGGCCGACCGCCGTCGCCATTTCGATGGTTCCTTCGCCGAGCCGGCCGATCGCGCTGATGATCTGTTCCATGATGCTGACGACCGCGCCACACGAGGCGTTCACTGCGGCGATCTTCTGGTTGATTTCCTCGGTTGCTTTCGCGGTCTGTTGCGCGAGCGATTTGACTTCCGCCGCGACCACGGCAAAGCCTTTGCCGGCAGCTCCCGCGCGCGCCGCCTCGATCGTCGCGTTCAGCGCCAGCAAATTGGTCTGCTGGGCGATCGCCTGGATGAGGCCGGTGATCGGAACGATCTGGCTGACGGCGTCGAGCAGATGCTGGACGTTGGCGCTGGCGTTTTTCGATTCCGCCACGGTCTTGTTGGTCAATTCCCGCGCGCTATGGGTTTGCGAGGAAAGTTCTTCGATCGATTTCGCCAGCTCTTCGGCGGCGCCCGCCACGGAATTGACGCTGGTCTGTGTGTCGATGACGATGCCGGCGGTCGATTGCGACTTATCGCGGGTTTGCGCCGCGATCCGCGACATCGCCTCTGCATTGGTGTGCATCGCGCCGACGGCGTCGGTCAGCTCCTTCGCGATGTTCTGAACCGATTTCTCGAATTCTCCGGCGAGCTCATGCATAGCGGTACGGCGGTCGGCCACACGATTCTGCTCGGCCTGGTGGGACGCATGCTCCATCGAGCGGATTTCGATCATGTTCTTTCTAAAGACGTCGATGGCTTGCACCATCTTGCCGATTTCATCGCGGCGGTCACGATGGCCGATTTCGACGTCGGTCTTGCCCGCCGACAGCTGCTGCATCACGTCGGTGATTGATTTGATCGGCCGCACGATCGATGCACCGACCATGAAGGTCACGAATGCGCTGACTACAAAGCCCAGCAAGGTGCCCAGAATGATAATTTTCTTCGTCCGCTCGGCGTCCGCGTAGAGACTGTTCCTAACCACATTGGCGGCATTGATGGTTTTCAGCGACATTTTTTGAATGTCGGAATAGACGGCTTTGAAACTGTCGTCGGTCTGGCCAAGCATCATCGTCGCCATGGCCGCGTCGGTTTGGCCGACGTCGATGGTGTCTTTGGCCTGGCTGATGCACTTTTGCCACCTGACCTTGAGGTCTAGCAGGCTGTCTTTTTCTTCCGCCGAAAGATCCGGCCGGTGGCTGAGCTGGTCGATGCGGGCGGTCAGTTCGGAAAGATCCGAGGTGATCTGCCCGTAAAGCGCATCGAGCAACTTCTTACTCACGCTATTGCTCGACCACGACACATAACGAAAAATTTTCATATGCGTCGTGACGATGGCGTCGCTGACGTTGGAAACCGCCTGCAGTTTCTCTTCAATCTCGTGCGACAGCACGCGCAGACCTTCGGCGGATTTTGTCGACGTCATGTAGGCATTGGCGCCCAAAGCCAAGAGGCAGATCAGCAGCACCGCCGATGCTGCTGCCGCCTTTATCTGGATGGACAGATTGTGCAGCATGCCGAACGTGGACCGCAGGCCCCAAAACGCCTTCAAATTAGTGAACGGTGTCCGTGAAACGGCAAGTGCATCCATAACGGATTACTGCTTATAGACGCCGACGCCGACGAAATAATCGCCCATTTTTTCGACATAGCTCGACTTGTCTTCGATCTTGTTGGTGATCGGGTTGGGCCATTTGTAGTCGATCCAGCCGCTGCCTGGCCCCTTCGACATCGCGACCATTTCGCGGATCAGGAACTTGCCGTCCTGGTCCTTGAGGTCGATGAGATTTTTCCCGATCAGCGCCGCGCGCGCGCCATGCGCCACGCAGATCCCCTCCATGTTGTAGATGAAGGGATAGAGATCGCGGTCGTGGAAGTCCGCGACCGCTTTGTCGGAGACTTCCTTGAAGGTGGCGTCGGCTCCGGCCTTCTTGAATTCGGCCTGCACGCGCTTGACCATGGCGACCGCTTCATCCTTGGTGCCGAATTCGGCGGCCGTCACCGGTGACGAGATTGTGATGAGCGCAGCAAAAGCGAGCAATGCGAGAATTCGCATGGTTTCCCCCCATGGGTAATTGGGTGCGGGGATAATGTGAGACGGGGCTTAAGGATTATTTAACGCTCGCGGGCCGTGCCGCGCGATATTGCCGCACGGTAATTAGAGAGGGGAATTTGCGTCCTACACCCGGCGTCGCGTTGGAGCTAGGCGCGGGCGTTTTCCGGCACGATGGACGGCGCCGGTGCCGGTGCGGCGGCCTCGGCGTTCGGATGCACCGTGAAGGTGTTGCGGCCAAGCGCCTTGGCCGCGTAAAGGGCCGTGTCGGCCATCTCGACGAGTCCTGCCGACGTTGTAATCTGGCGCCCCGGGCACCAGCACGCCACTCCGGCGCTCAGTGTGACGACGCCGTGCGGGCTGGCCTCGTGCCGGATGGCGAGCGAGCGGACGGCGGCCCGCATTTCGCCGACGATCTGCACGGTGCCAGCAAGGTCGGTTTCCGGCAGCAGGATCGCGATCTCCTCACCGCCATAGCGCGCGGCCATGTCGCCCGGCCGGCGCAACACGCTTTGCACCGCGACGCTGATGGCGCGCAGGCAAGCGTCGCCCGCCGGATGACCGTATTGGTCGTTGAAGCTCTTGAAGAGATCGAGATCCACCATGATCAGCGACAGCGGCTGCCGGTTGCGCGCCGCGCGGCCGTACTCCTGCTCGAGCCTGTCGTTGAAGCAGCGGCGATTGGCGAGGCCGGTCAGCCCGTCGCGCAAGGCCTGCATCCGTGTGGCGCGATTGGCCTGATCCACCCGATAGCCGAGCACGCCGATGACAACCAGGATGCAGAGCACGATCATGCCATGCACGCGCAGCTGGCTGTACCATTCGCTCAAGATCGTCGAGCTGTTCTCGGCGACAACCACGGTCATCGGATAATGCGCGAGATGGTTGAAGGAGCCGATCCGGCGGACGTTGTCATTTGGCGACAGATATTCGATCTCGCCGGCGGGCGATGCGGTCAACGCTTCAAGCTCGCCGTCGCCGAAGGAAGCGGGGCTGCTGGCGAGCAGCGTGCCGGCATCGGAAACCAGACTGATGAAACCGCCGGACTTGAGC
>DAIMKK010000189.1:0-4278 GCA_036721745.1 Pseudolabrys sp.
GACTTTCGTCACGGGAACCTAAATCCCGCGCGTCTACCAATTCCGCCACGCCCGCAAAGGGCAATTTCAGGACGATCTGGCGCCCGCAGTCCGGCAAGGCTTTGCGCAGAACGGCTTAACGCACCGCCACCCGGAAGGGCAAGCCGTTACAGCCTGCCTTTCGGGCGGCGGCTTATATCACGGTAAAATCGCGCGGCATCATTAAAATAGGCCGTGTTTTCGCGCGCTCAAGAGCCCGCGTTGCGGCTTTAGCCAAGCTCGGCAAACAAGCGCCGGAAGACCCCCGGGAGTGCCTCGGGCAGGTCCTCGGCGATCAGGCCGGGGCCGAATTCATTGGCCGCCTCGCCGTGCAACCAGACCGCGGCGCTCGCCGCTTCGAAGGCCGGCATGCTCTGCGCCAGGAGGCCGGCGATTATGCCCGCCAGCACGTCGCCGGAGCCGGCGGTGGCGAGCGTTGGCGGCGCATTATCGGCAATCGAGGCACGGCCATTGGGGGCGGCCACCACGGTATCGGCGCCCTTGTACAGCACCGTAGCCCCACTTGATCGGGCCGCTAGGCGACTTTTCTCAAGTTTTGCTTTAACATTCGAATCTTCATGTATCGCTTTAAATAATCTGGTGAATTCCCCTTCATGCGGGGTCAGGACGATGCCCTTGTTCGCTTTGGCGATCATGTCGCCAAGTGCCTTTGGATCGTCCGCAAGGCTGGTCAGCGCGTCGGCGTCCAGCACCGCGGCCGCGCCGCTCGCCAGCGTAGCCGCCACCTGCTCGCGCATGGCCGGCCCGACACCGCCGCCCGGCCCCAGCACCACCGCGTTGCGCCGCTTGTCGGCGAGGAAGGCGGTCAGTTCGGCCACGCCGTCTACCGGCCGCACCATCACCGCTAGATTGGCCGCGGCATTGACGCTGAGCGCCTCGCGCGGGCTGGCGATGGTCACCAGCCCCGCCCCCGCCCGCAGCGCGCCGCGCGCCGTCAGGCGCGCCGCCCCGGTGGTCGAAAGTCCCCCCGACACCACCACCGCATGGCCGCGTGAATATTTATGGCTGTCGGCGCGCGGACGCGGGAACGAGTCGCCCCAGAGCGCGGGCCGATTGGCGAAAACCGAGGGGTTGATTGTCTCCAGTACGCTCGCCCGGATACCAATATCGGCGACCTGGATGGCGCCGCAATGCTGCCGGCCCGGCAGCAGCATGTGGCCGGTCTTGCGCCGAAAGAAGGTCACCGTGTGGGTCGCGTTGACCGCCACTCCCATCACCGCGCCAGTGGTGCCGTTCACCCCGCTCGGTAGATCGACGGCGATGACTGGCGCATCCGTCGCATTCACCGCCCCGATTATGGCCCGCGGCAGTCCTTCGACCGCGCGATCGAGGCCGGCGCCGAACAGCGCATCGATGACGATGTCGCAATCGGTCAGCGAAGCCGGCGAGGCCTGCTCGACCGGCCCGCTCCAGCGGCTAGCGGCAAGCGCGGCGTCGCCCTTTAACCGCGATGGGTCGCCGACGAAGGCCACGCGGACCGCATAGCCACGCTCGGCTAGATGGCGCGCCGCGACAAAACCGTCGCCGCCATTGTTGCCGGGTCCTGCCACAACCACCACGCGCCGGCCTTGGCCCAGAGCGACGGCTGCGTCGGCGACGGCGCGGCCGGCATTCTCCATCAGCTCGATGCCGGGCATGCCGCCGACAATGGTCAGGCGGTCGGCTTCCGTCATTTCGGCATTGGTGAGGAGTTCTAACATCGCGATCGACACTACCGGCCCCTCGGAAGGCCGACAAATCGCTCTAATCTGCTACGACGCAAGTATATCGTGGATCGCTGGCAAAAGTTTTTGCAGGGTGCTTAATTGCTGAGCAATGGGCTGCAGCCAACCCAGACACTACTCGGTTATCTGCACTCTAAACTATTGCGGGAACACGGTTATTCAACGCTCGTCGGCTTGGCACGGGACCTGCTAACCGGTAGCGCGGCGCACCGCAGCTTTGCGGTGGGCTGGGGGGAAGGAAAAAGGCAATGAAAAAAATCGAGGCCATCATCAAACCCTTCAAACTCGACGAGGTGAAGGAGGCACTCCAGGAGGTCGGACTACAAGGGATCACTGTCACCGAGGCCAAGGGCTTCGGCCGACAGAAAGGGCACACCGAACTTTATCGCGGCGCCGAATACGTGGTCGATTTTCTCCCCAAGGTGAAAATCGAGGTCGTACTCGGCGACGATATGGTGGAAAAGGCGATAGAGGCGATCCGGCGCGCCGCCCAAACCGGCCGGATCGGAGACGGCAAAATATTCTTATCCAATATCGAGGAAGCCATCCGGATCAGGACAGGCGAATCCGGTATCGACGCCATCTAAAAACGCGGGCAATGTCCCTGCCGGCAAATCCATCATAACGGGGGAATGCAGTCCATGACGACAGCCAAGAATGTCATGAAGATGATCAAAGACAACGACGTGAAGTACGTCGATTTCCGGTTTACCGATCCGCGCGGCAAGTGGCAGCACGTCACTTTCGACGTATCCATGATCGAGGAAGACACCTTCGCCGAGGGCCAGATGTTCGACGGCTCATCGATCGCCGGCTGGAAGGCGATCCACGAGTCCGACATGAACCTGATGCCGGACCCGGCAAGCGCCTGCATCGATCCGTTCTTCGCCGAGACTACTCTGGTACTGGTCTGCGACGTGCTCGAGCCGACCACCGGCGAGCCCTATAACCGCGATCCGCGCGGCATCGCCAAGAAAGCCGAGGGCATGGTCAAGTCGATGGGCGTCGGCGACACCATCTTCTTCGGCCCGGAAGCCGAATTCTTCGTGTTCGACGACGTCAAATACGCGGCCGAGCCTTACAACACCGGCTTCAAGCTCGACTCCATCGAATTTCCATCCAATTCCGACACCGAATACGAAGGCGGCAATCTTGGCCATCGCATCGGCACCAAGAAGGGCTACTTCCCGGTGCCGCCGCAAGACTCGGTTCAGGACATGCGCTCGGAAATGCTCGGCGCCATGGCGCGCATGGGCGCCAAGGTCGAGAAGCACCACCACGAAGTGGCCTCCGCCCAGCACGAGCTCGGTCTGAAGTTCTCGCCGCTCACGCAGATGGCCGACATGATGCAGGTCTATAAATACTGCATCACGCAGGTGGCGCAGATCTATGGCAAGACCGCGACCTTCATGCCAAAGCCGATCTACGGCGACAACGGCTCCGGCATGCACTGCCATCAATCGATCTGGAAGGCCGGCAAGCCGGTGTTCGCGGGCAATAAATATTCCGATCTGTCGGATACCTGCCTGTCCTACATCGCCGGCATCATCAAGCACGCCAAGGCGATCAACGCCTTCTCCAACCCGACCACCAACTCCTACAAGCGGCTGGTGCCGGGCTTCGAAGCGCCAGTGCTGCTCGCCTACTCGGCGCGCAACCGCTCGGCCTCCTGCCGCATCCCCTACACCACTAACCCGAAGGCCAAGCGCGTCGAGGTGCGTTTCCCCGACCCGCTCGCCAATCCGTATCTCGCCTTCGCGGCGATGACGATGGCAGGCCTCGATGGCATCAAGAACAAGCTCGATCCGGGCTCGGCGATGGACAAGGACCTCTACGACCTGCCGCCAAACGAACTCAAGAAGATCCCGACGGTGTGCGGCTCGCTGCGCGAGGCGCTCACGAATCTCGACAAGGACCGCGCGTTCCTCAAGGCCGGTGGCGTGTTCGATGACGACTTCATCGACAGCTACATCGAGCTGAAGATGACCGAGGTGATCCGCTTCGAGCACACGCCGCATCCGGTCGAATACGACATGTACTACTCGGCGTAAGCGTTCCTCCCAAACATCGCGCACAGTTACCGAGACTTGGGCGATGCAACTTTAAGGGCGCTCCGCAAGGGGCGCCCTTTTTTCGGCAGGGGAACGCGATCAGACGATCAGGAAAATAATGACCGCGAGCCCGGCGACGACGCCGGCGGCGGTCGCCAGTCTCCGCCTGCGGTGCCGCTTCGGCCCGTAGATTCCGGCAGCACGGCGCTCGGCGATCAGCGCGGCGTCGAATTCGGCCGAGGATGAATAGGCGCAGGCCAAAGCCGCGCCCGCAGCATGGGCTTCGAGCGTCAGGACGGCGATGCCGGAGCGCCCGCTATTGTCCATGTGGGACATGCCCTCATGTTAGCGCGCGGATGGTAAACGAGACGTTGCAGTCTGCCCGGTTAGCGCATCGGCTCGGCGACCGCCGAAACGGCCGTTTTTGTGCGCCGGGGGCGGGTTTTGCGTGGCAGCGACGGGAC
>DAIMKK010000189.1:4288-5839 GCA_036721745.1 Pseudolabrys sp.
AGGTGCCCGCCCTCCTCGGGCTGACCGGCCGGCTTGTCGAGCTGCCCGACGGGACGTACCTCAACTCGACGTTGACCGGTGACGGCTGGATCACCGTCAGCGACGGGACCGGCTCGGCCGCTTGGGCGCTGCCGGCGGCGTCGGTCTGGCGGCCCTGGCCGCTCGCCGGCTGGTCATCGGCGCAATACAGCCGATTGCGGCCCTCATGCTTGGCGCGATAGAGCGCGGCATCGGCGCGCGCAATCAGCGCGGCGATATCCGTGACCGGTTCGCGCGAGCAGGCGGCGCCGATGCTCACCGTCGCGCCGATCGCTTTGTCGCCAATCTGAATGCCGGCTGTCTCGAAGCTTATGCGCAGACGTTCGCCGATGCGCGCGGCAAATTGCATCGGTTCCGCCACGATAACGGCGAATTCCTCGCCGCCAAGCCGGCCGACGAGATCACTGCCGCGCATGTTCGAGCGTGCCGCATTGGCGAACACCCGCAACACTTCGTCGCCGATGGCGTGGCCGAAGCGGTCGTTGATCGATTTGAAATGGTCGAGATCGAGCATCAGCATGGTCACCGGTTGGCCGCGTTCCCCCTGCCTGGCGCACAGACTGAGCGCGTTTTCCAGAAAGGCACGCCGGTTGAGCAGTCCAGTCAAAGGATCGGTGGAGGCCGCGCTGCGATAGAGATCGACATCGTTCTCCTTGACCATCAGCAGCATGATGAACGCGGTGCCGACCGCGTAGAGTATGCTTTCAAGCGTAAAGACGTTGATCCAGCTCGCGCCGTAGGCCGTGGGCAAGTATACCTGCATGGCGAGCGGCATCAGGAAGATCGCCGCATGCACGCAAGGCACCAGGACGGCGGCAATACGCGACTGCAGCGATCTGCGCCTTTCGCGCCGCAATTCGTGGGCGATGAAGAAGGTGTAGGTCGCGACCACGACGGCACCGAGCGCGACGCGCTGGTTGCTGCCTTCCGCGAACGCCGGCAATTGGCACAACACGATCCAGACAAAGGCGCCGATGAAAGCGGCGGTCGGCAACAGCGGCCGCCCATGGAACAGCCGCACCCCGTTCCAGATCATGCCGCAGGCAAGGAACGTGAGCGCTTGCTCGAATTCCTTGGGAAAATCGATCATGGGTGCCGGCGCGCCCCAGAGCGCAATCGACGACGCTCCGATCAAATAGGCCGATCCCCACCAGGCGAGCGCACGCACGTTGCGCTGCTGCAGCCAAGCAAAGAGAAGCAAAAGCCCCAGCGTCGCCGCGACACAAACGGCAACGAATGCCAGCGTCGGCGCGTCAAGCGGCAATAGCTGCGGCTTCACAGCAGCGAACATCGAGTACCACCCTTGGCCCGGCCGATTCTGGGCTGAGCGACGGTATGACAGTACACGCGGGCCTATGGGAAAAGCGTTGCGCGCTTGCGCAGGCTTCGATGCAAGACTTGTGAAAATTAGAATTAAATCTTGTCCAGATGGAACACGATCGGGTCCGCCTAGCGCGGCTCCTCGCAAGTTCGCAACACAAAGGGCGCACTTTTGTGCGCCCTTTGCAAAAA
>DAIMKK010000190.1:0-342 GCA_036721745.1 Pseudolabrys sp.
GCTATGCGTTCTACATCCGCTACCTTGCGATCGAGCAGGCGAATGTCGGCTTGGCCTGCGCCGCCGGGCTCGACACCTGGCTGTGCTTCGCGCGCCGCACCGCGATCGTGTTGTTCACTTATTCGGTGTTCGGTTGGGCGGCGCTCGCCGTCGCCGCGCTCAATTTGCTGCGGCCGACTCTGGTTTTGTTTGGCCTCGCGCTGGCGCTCGCCTGCTTCGGCGTCGTGCTCTACAACATCACGCTGTCGGCACTCGCCTTCGGCCTGTTGGTGCTCAGTTTTGCACGTCGCGCACCCGAGCCAGACTGAACGCGAACGCGGCTAGCGCCGCGCACAGCCATAG
>DAIMKK010000190.1:352-5833 GCA_036721745.1 Pseudolabrys sp.
GCTGAGCGCAATGTAAGGTACCAACAAAGCGAGGATGCCGGCGGCGAACCATTCGGCGGTGCCAAATCTTGAAAGAATTTGGCGGCCAAGCGGCCGCGGTATCGTCACGCTGTGCATGACAAACGGCACCACCGCCGCGGTGAGCGGCGCAAACGGAAAATCCCGGTAGCGCGGGTCGAACGCCAGGCCAAGCGCGACCAAGATCGCCAGCAACATGGTTGCGATCATCAGCGCGCCGGCGAGCCGCGCCAGCGGATCGCGGACGCGTTCGGCAGCGGGACCGATTAGGCGCGAGAAGCGCGGTAGCGGCGTGCCGCGCATCACCGCTGCGCTTAAACTTGGCGGCGCCAGCAACGCGACGGCGACGAAAGCAAGCGATTGCAGCCAGCCGCCGGCGCCCAGCGATTCAATCGGCACGTTGGCTATGCTCCAGCCGATCAGCACGCCACCCGCAATCGCGTTCGCCGTCACCGCAAGCCATTGCGCGAGCGCCGCCTCGCGCCGTACCGCGAAGGCTGCGCCGAACACGATCAGCGCCAACAGAATTCCGCCCGCCGCCTGCTCCTTCCAAAATGGATGATTGGAGACCGCCTGCCCCCAGACGAATTTCGGCGCGCGCGTGGCATCGTCGAGCAGGCCCCAATGGCCGCCGACGGTGCCTTCGAGCGCGCGCTTCCATGGTTCGTCGAAGGCTTCGATCACGTTGACGCGGAAATTTTCTCGCTTGGCCAGCGCCAGCACATCCTGGATTACGCGCGCCTGGTTCGCCGGCGACGGCAATGCGCCCTCCCGCATTCGTCCCGCGCTCGGCCAACCGACTTCGCCGATAATCACCTCTTTGCCGGGAAAGGCCTCCACCATGCGCCGGCGGATCGATTCGACATGTGCGGCGGCGGTGTGCGCCGAAATCGGAAAGTCCTCCCAATAAGGCAGGATGTGGATCGTGATGAAGTCGGTCGCCGCGGCCACCTCGCGGTTGCGCAGCCAGAACTCCCACACATCGGCATATGTCACCGGAACGGCAACGCGCGCCTTCACTGCCCGCATGGTGGCGGCGAGATTTTCAGCCGACATTTCCCCGCGCAACAGGACCTCGTTGCCAACCACCAGCGACCGGATCGTGCCCGGGTACTGGCTGGCCAGCGCCACCGCGGTCTCGATCTGGAAGCGGTTGCGCTCCGCATGACTCGATAGCCAGAGCCCCTGGATCACTTGGAGGCCGTGGCGGGCCGCGATCCCCGCAATCTGGTCGAGGCCGAAGTCGACCGAATAGGTCCGTACACAATCGGTTATTTTGGCCAGCCGGGACAGATCGTCCTCGATCTGCTCTGCCGAAATATGGGTGGCGAGATCGAGCGGGGTCTGGCTACCGCGAAACGGGGCGTAAGACAGGCAATAGAGCTTTTCGCCGGCATGCAGCGGGGATTGCGGCATGGGTACCGGGGTGCCGAGCCAGGCCCAAGCGCCGGCAATTACCACCGCCGACAAAGCGAGGCTGGCTAGACCAAGGCGCATCGGCTTGAACTCGTTCCGGCGGGATCAAAGTGCCCCGCAACGGCTTATAGCGCGCGTTTGGCGCTGCCAAGCACGGCGCCTTAATATGGCGTCGCCGAAACGCTGGACAAAACCCGGCCTTTCGGGCCAAGTCTTGAATGGCAAGTCTTGAAAGACAAGTCTTGTTAGACAAATCTGGCTACTGGGAAATTTCGTACAAGGCGGCGGTTCGGGTTGAGCGTGCGTGTTTTTAAGGCGAGCAGCGCCGGAGCGGCGAGCGGAAAACGCCGTAATCGTGTCCCAATCCGGTTGCATAGCAGACCGGATAGCGGGCGGGCGGCTTCCATCAAAACCGGCGGGACTATGCCGTTAATATCCTTGTTGCGTGTATTGCGTGCTGCGTTCTGCGTGGTGGCCTTGAGTTTCGCCGCCCCTGCGGCGTTCGCCCAGAGCGGCAACCTCCAGCCGCCCGAACAGCAGAAACCGGCCGGCGACAGCGCCAAAGAAGGCCAGAAAAGCATCGATGAGATCGCCGAGGCCGCGCGCGTGCTCACCGGACCGGCCGGCAACCCGGAATGCGTCTGGCTAGGACGCCGGGTAGTCAACCTGCTGTGGCGCGACGACCTCGACACCGCCTTCCGCCACCTCGATCTTTACGACCGGTTTGGCTGCCCAAGCTCGCATATCCAGGCCACTTTCCGTTGCGTGGTACGCCAGGGTCACATCGATCCCAAAGCCCAAGACAGCCTGAACGGCAGGGTCCACGCCTGCTGGCTCGATCCTGGCCTCAGCCCCACCCCTGCGACTGCCGCCACCAAGCCGGCCGCCGCCGCCTCGGTTGGAACGACTCCCCGCTGATCGCGTTGTCCTTCTGCTAAAATACTTTTCACTGCCATGTGCGTGACAAGGATTTGCCATGTGCGGGGATTACTTGAATTTCTGCCTAATGCCGGGCTATGCTGCGCCGCAGCAGATCAAGCTTCGGCTGAGCCCAGGGGACGGGCTCAAGGGTCTGAACTCCCGCCCCAGTTGGTTGTAAGGTTATGCGCTCCGTTGCTGCCGTAATCGCCCTCGTGGCGTGCGTGCAAGCCGGATTGTGGGCACTAGCACAGGATCACCTGAGCGCTCCCAATTTCGACGGCCAACTTGCCAGCGTTTCCTATGCGCCGTTTGGCGGCAACGCCCACCCGGATTCCGGAACGCAAGCGCAGACTGAACAAATTCGCGCCGACCTCCAGATGCTGGCGCCGCTGACCCGTGCCATCCGCACTTATTCGTCCACTGGCGGGGTTGAGTTGGTGCCCGGCATCGCCGCCGAATTCGGCCTGCGGGCCACGATCGGCGCCTGGATCGACAAGCACAACGAGCGCAACGAGCGCGAAATCCGCTCGGTGATCGATCTTGCCAAACGTCACGGCAACGTCAATGGCATCATCGTCGGCAACGAAACCATCTATCGCGGCGACCAGAAGGTCAGCGACCTGATCACGATGATCCAGCGCGTCAAGCGCTCGACCAGCGTGCCGGTCACCACCGGCGAAATCTGGAACGTGTGGATTGAGCATCCCGAGCTGGTCTCGGCGGTCGACTACATCGCCGCGCACATCCTGCCCTATTGGGAAGGCTTCTCCGACAAAAAGGCGGTCGATCAGGCGATCTTGATCTATGACAAGCTGCGGGCGGCCTACCCCGGCAAGCGTATCGTCATCGCAGAGTTCGGCTGGCCGAGCGCGGGCTATAATCTCAAAACGGCCGAGCCCGGCCGGGTCGAACAAGCCATCGTGCTGCGCGACTTCGTCACGCGCGCCGAGGCCTATGGCATCGACTACAACATTGTCGAAGCGATCGACCAGCCGTGGAAGATATTCGAAGGCGGCGTCGGTCCTTACTGGGGCCTGTTCGACGCTTCGCGTCAGCCGAAATTCGACTGGAGCGGCACCGTCACCGATCCCAACCATTGGAAGCTCGCCGGCATCGCCTTGCTGGTTAGCGTGCTGCTGTCGCTGCCGCTCCTGGCGATGAGCGCGGTGACGCTGTGGCAATCGATCACGCTCACCGCCGCCGCCAATGTGGTCGGCGCCTGGTCCGCCGCCGTGTTCGCCTTTTGGAACGGACATTATTTTGTGCCCGGCGCCGCCTTCGCGCTGGGCTTAGGCGTCCTCTTGCTGATCCCGCTGATCGTCATCGCGTTGGCGCGCATCGATGAACTCGCCATGATCGCATTCGGGCGCAAGCCGTTACGGTTGATCGACGCTCCACCGCTTGCACCCGATGCAGCCGCGCCGAAAGTGTCGATCCACATTCCGGCGTATCGCGAGCCGCCGGACATGCTCAAACAGACGCTCGACGCGGTGGCGCGGCTCGATTATCCGAATTTCGAATGCGTGGTGGTGATCAACAACACGCCCGATCCGGCGCTCTGGCTGCCGATCGAGGAGCACTGCCGCGCGCTCGGTGAGCGCTTCAAGTTCGTCAATGTCGATAATTTGCAGGGCTTCAAGGCCGGCGCGCTGCGGCTCGCCATGGTGCACACTGCGGCCGATGCCGAAGTGATCGGCGTTATCGACGCCGACTACGTCGTGCAGGCGGACTGGCTCAAGGACTTGGTGCCGCAGTTCCGCGATCCCAATGTCGCGCTGGTGCAGGCGCCGCAGGATCACCGCGACGGCGAGCGCAGCCTCATGCACCACGCCATGAACGGCGAATATGCCGGCTTCTTCGACATCGGCATGGTGCAGCGTAACGAGGTCAACGCCATCATCGTGCACGGCACCATGTGCCTGATTCGGCGCGCGGCGCTGGAAGCCGCCGGCGGTTGGTCGAGCGACACGATCTGCGAGGATACCGATCTCGGCTTGACGCTGCTCGAAAACGGCTGGCGCGCGCACTACACCAACAAGCGTTACGGCTATGGCCTGCTGCCAGACAGCTTCGACGCTTACAAAAAGCAGCGCCATCGCTGGGCCTATGGTGGATTCCAGATCCTGAAGAAGCACTGGCGTCGCTTCCTGCCAGGCGAGAGCCGGCTCACCGGCGATCAAAAACGCGAATTCTCGCTCGGCTGGCTCAATTGGCTGGGCGCCGAAAGTCTCGGCGTCGTGGTCGCCATCCTGAATATCATCTGGGTGCCAGTCGTCGCCTTCCTCGACATCGCGGTACCCGACCGCATTCTCACCATCCCGATCATCGCCAGCTTCACCGTCTCGCTGGCGCATTTCGTGACGCTGTATCGTTTACGCGTGCGCAGCGGCCCGGGTCAACTCACCGGCTCGGTGTTTGCAGCGATGTCGGTGCAATGGACGGTGGCGCGCGCGGTCGGCTTCGGCTTAATCAAAGATCATCTGCCGTTCGTGCGCACCTCCAAGGGCGGCCTGCGGCGCTCGACCGATTTCCACGCCTTCTGGGAAGCGGTGCTAGCGGCCCTGCTGGTCCTCGGCGCGGTGGCGTTGGTCGCAACCAACATCAAGGATGTGCGGGAGATCAATATCTTCGCGGCCGTGCTCTTGGTGCAGAGCCTGCCGTTCCTCGCGGCGGTCGGGCTCGCCGTGTTCGAGCGCACCCGGTTCAACGATTTCGCCACCTGGCGGACGCTCGAAGCGCGCGTCGGCGACCTCATCGCCCGGCGGCCGCAACCCACGCCGGTACCGGCGCCGGTCGTTACCGAGCGCACCGAACTGGTGCCTTGATTACGCGCTTGTGCGGCGTTATCGCCGCAGCGTGCTTCAAGCCGGCAGCGCCGTTTCCACCAGCTTCACCCAATACGACGTCCCGATCGGGATCACGTCGTCATTGAAGTTGTAGGCCGGGTGATGCAAGCCCGCGCTGTCGCCGTTGCCGACGAAGATGAAGGCGCCCGGCCGCGCATTGAGCATGAACGAAAAATCCTCCGCGCCCATCACCGGCGCGAGCGACGTGTTCACTTTATCCTTACCGGCGATGCCGGCGGCGATCGACGCCGCGAACTCGGTTTGCGCGGCGTGGTTCTTG
>DAIMKK010000191.1:0-5792 GCA_036721745.1 Pseudolabrys sp.
CACCAGATGGGCGTGGCAATCGACGATCATTCAGTTTCCTTTTTTGGTGCGCGCCTGCGCGATCAAGTCGCCGAGCGTCGCTACTTTGATCGGCAGCGTATTGATGGAAATGCCGAGCGGGCGGATCGCGTCGTTGATGGCGTTGGCGACCGCCGCCGGCGCGCCGAGATAGCCGGATTCGCCGGTGCCCTTCTGCCCGAGCACGGTGTGCGGCGAGGGCGTCTCGTGATCAATAATCTCGACCGCCGGCACTTCATGCGAGGATGGCAGCAGATAATCCATGAACGTCTGCGCGATCAGTTGACCCTCGTCGTTATAGGCGAACTCCTCGTACAGCGCGGCGCCGATGCCGTGCGCGATGCCGCCCATGGTCATGCCGCGCACGATCTTCGGGTTGATCTGCGTGCCGCAGTCGTGGCCGAGGCGGTAGCGCACGATCTCCGGCCGGCCGAGATCGGGATCGATCGCGAGCAGCAGCAGATGGAATTCGAACGAGAAGCAGGGATACATCTGCACGCGCCCGTCCGCCGTCGGCAGCGCGCCGCCGGTCGGCACTTGGTAGACGTGCTCTACCGCCAACCCCGGCTCCATACCGGGCGGCATGCGGTGATAATTGCGGAACGCAATCTGCACCAAGTCGGCCCAGCTTCGCTTGTTTTGCGGGGAATTGCGGTCGTACACGTTGCCCTGCTCGTAGACCGCGCGTTCGAGCGGAATGCCGAGATCGTGCGCGCCGATCGTGGTGAGCTTCGTTTTTAGCTTCTGCGCCGCGTGAAACGCAGCACCGCCCAGCATGATCGCCATGCGGCTGCCGACCGGCGTGCCGCTCGGCAATGAGTTGAGCGAATCCGGCCGCGTCACCCGCACGAGGTCCGGATCGACCTGCAACACCTCGCCGACCACGGTGCCGAGCAGCGTCTCGTGGCCCTGGCCGGCGGAGGTCGTGTGCATGGTGGCGGTAATGGCGCCTAGCCCGTCCACGTTGATGCGGCAGGAATCCATGAAGGTGGAGGTGGTGATGGCCGGATTGAGCAGCGCCTCGAAGGTGGCATTGCCGCCGGATGGCTCCAGGCAGGCGGCAATCCCGATGCCCGCGAGTTTGCCCTGGCCGCGCAGCCGGTCGCGCTCGGCTTTGAGCTCGGCGTATCCGGTGCCGGCCAGCACCTTGTCGATCACGGTGTGATAGCTGCCGCTGTCGTAGGTGGTGCCGCTCGGAATGGTGTAGGGAAATTCCTCGTGCCGGATCATGTTGCGGCGGCGGATTTCCAGCGGATCGAGGCCGAGTACATTGGCGACCTCGTCCATGACGCGCTCGAGCGCCAGATTGGTCGGCCCCTGGCCGAAGCCGCGCACGGCGTCCTGCGTGGTCTTGTTGGTGACGACCGCGATTGCGCGGTACTGCACGCTTGCGATCTTGTAGGGGCCGACGATGGCGCCGATCGGCTTGCCGAGCTGGAACGGCGAGCGGCCGGCATAGGCGCCGACATTCTCCAGCGCGCGCATCTTCATCGAGCGCACGATGCCGGTATCGTCGAAGGCGACCTCGACATCGAACAGCCGTTCGGGCCCGTGCGCGTCGCCGCCGCGCATGTTTTCCAGCCGGTCCTCGATCAACCGGATGGGAAAACCAAGCCGGCGCGCAAGATAACCGCACAGCACCGTATGCTTGATGCCGCGCTTGACGCCGTAACTGCCGCCGACGTCGACATCGTGATGCACGCGCACCGAGGTGGCAGGAATTTTCAGCGCGACGCCGATCTGATCGGCATAACGCGGCATCTGGATCGAGGCATAGACGTCGAGCAACTCACGCCAAGGGTCCCAGCTCGCCACCACGCCGAAGGTCTCGATTGGCACCGTGGACGAGCGGCCCCATTTGACCCGCAGCGACAATTTGCGCGGCGAATCGGCAAAATCCTTCTCGACCTCGCCCCACACGAAGGTCTTGTCGAGCAGCACGTTGGAGCCGTGCGCCTCATGCACCAGCGGGCTGCCTTTTTCCAGCGCCTGCTCGGCGTCAAGCACGAAGGGCAACGCCTCGTAGTCGATTTCAAGCGCCTCGGCCGCGTCCTCGGCCAGCGCACGCGTATCGGCCACCACCGCGGCGACCCATTCGCCCGAATAACGCGCGGTACCCAAGGCCAGCGGCCGCCGCGGCACGTTCGGCGTGTCGAGCCCGGTCATCAGCGGCAGCGTGGCGGCGGCAAGCTCTTCGCCGTCCAGGACGTAGTGCACGCCGGACATGGCCAGCGCGGCGCCCTTGTCGATGCTCTTGATGCGCGCCGCGGCGTGCGGGCAGGTGACCACCGCCACATGCTTCATGTTCGGCAGATCGATGTCGGCGACGAACTGTCCTTTGCCGGCGACGAAGCGGCGGTCCTCGCGCACGCGGCGGTCGGTTGCGACGTAGCGGTGGTGGCCGTCGTTCATTTGTTCAGGCTCCGCGGCCGGTTGACGCCGCGCATGCGTTCGGCGGCGAGCGCGATCGCCTCGACGATCTGCGCATAGCCGGTGCAGCGGCAGATATTGCCGGAGATCGCTTCGACGATCTGTTCGCGCGTCGGTTCCGGCGTGTCGGCGAGAAGCGCATGCGCGACCAGGACCATGGCTGGCGTGCAAAAGCCGCATTGCATGCCGTGCGTTTCGCAAAAGGCATCCTGGATCGGCGACAGCTCGCCAGGGCCGGGCGTGACGCCCTCGATGGTGGTGATGGCAGAGCCCGCGGCCTGCACGGCGAACATCAGGCACGAGCGCACCGCTACGCCGTCGAACAGCACGGTGCAGGCTCCGCACACGCCGTGCTCGCAGCCGGCATGGGCGCCTTTGAGATCGAGCAGGTCGCGCAGGCAATCGAGCAGCGTGGTGCGAGGCTCGACCTCGAGCGCGTGCAGGACGCCGTTGACACTGAGTTCAATGCGCATGGGTTTTGTACCCTTGCGCGTCGTTAAGCGCATCGGCGACAGCGCGCGCGGCCAGCACGGCCGCGACGCGGCGGCGATAGGCCGCCGTGGCGTGCAGGTCGTCGAGCGCCTCGATATCGGTCAGCGCTTCCTCGACCGCCGCACGCACCGCTTTCGGTTCGAGCGCGCCGCCGGTCAATTGCCGCTCGGCGCTGTCCAGACGAATGGGATGGTCGGTCGCCGCGCCGACCCCGATGGCGATCCGTTTGCATTTGTTGTCGGCGCCAAGCTCGATCTGGGCAGCCGCCGACACGAAAGCAAAATCGCTACTGCGCGCATTCACTTCATGAAAGCCAGTGCCGATCTTGCCCTGCCAAACCGGAAACCGCACGGCGGTCAGGCAAGCGCCCTCCGGCAGGCTGGTGACCATGGCTCCGATGTGGAAGCCGCGTGCCGGGATATCGGTGGTCTTGCCGCCGGCGCGATAGCTCAAGGTGGCGTCGAGCGTGACCGCGATCAGCGATATTTCCGCCGCCGGATCGGCATTGGCGAGCGAGCCGCCGATGGTGCCGCGCGCGCGGGTGGCGGCATGGCCGATGTTGGGGATCGCGCGCGCCAGCAAGGGCACCCGCGAGGCGACCAGCGCGTCGCGCTCGATCACGCATTGCCGTGTGGTGGCGCCAATGGCGACCCCGTCGCCGTCGTTACGGATATAGGCCAAAGCGGCGATGCGGTTGATGTCGATCAACCGGGTGGGGCGCGCCAGCCGCATGGCCATCATCGGTACCAAGGTCTGCCCGCCGGCGATGACACGCGCGCCGTCGTCGGCCGCGAGCCACGCACAGGCTTCGTCGATGTCGGTCGCGCGGGAATACTCGAACGGTGCTGCTTTCATGAAACGCTACGCCAAACCCGGTTGCGCGGTCGACTTGTGGTGCCCCGCCGGCACGGCCGCCTCTAGAGACGCCGGAGTCGCGGGGCGATATTGTCGATCCGTCGCCGATATGGTTAAAGTCCCTATCGCATTATCGCAACCGCAAAAACATCGATTCCTTGAACAGCGACGGCTAAAGATCATGAGCCGAGGTAACGGGAGACAGGTCAGGTGAGTGCGCGATCCAAACGGAAGCCTGCGACCGGCAGACAAACGCGGGCCCGCGTTGCCGAAATCCGCAATTTCGGCGTGGAGGACGCCGAGCCGGCACGTAGCGGCGTGCAATCGATCGGGCGCGGCTTTGCGATCATCGAAGAGATCGCGCGCAACCGCGACGGCATCGGGCTTGCTGAATTGAGCAAGCGCGTCGGCCTGCACAATTCCACCACCTTCCATCTGGTGAAAACGCTGGTGTCGCTCGGTTATGTGCGGCAATTGAAGGATTCGAAGCGCTACCGTATCGGCCGCCCGCTGTTCGCGCTGGCCGCGAGCGCGCTCGACGAGATCGAAATGACGAGTCTCGCGACGCCCGTGCTCGACGACCTCGCGCGCACGACCGGCGAAAGCGCGCATTTCTCGGTGCCGATGGGCGACGCCGTGGTGGTGCTGGCGCGCACCGGCGGGCCGGGCGCGTTCCAGTTGAACGACCGCATCGGCGTGGTACGGCCGGCGCATTGCACCGCGCTCGGCAAGATCATGCTCGCCGCCTTGGCCAGCGACCAGTTCGAGCGCTACCTGCAACGCGCCGAGCTTAAAGCGCATACGCCGAAGTCGATCACCTCGACCGCGAATCTCGCGCGCGAGATCGCCGAGGTGCGGCGCGCTGGGCTTGCCATCGACGACGGCGAGTTCGATTCCGAATTGCGCTGCGCGGCGCTGCCGGTGCGCGATTTTTCCGGCCGGGTGATCGGTGCCATCGGAATATCCGGGCCGGTCTGGCGCTTGTCGATCGAGGCCTTGCACAAGCGCGCGCGGCTGGTGCGCGCCGCCGCCGACCGCCTGTCGGGCGAATTCGGTTATCCCGGTGAGCCGGAGCCGCGGGTCAAGGCTGCGGTTTAGAATAAAGATGAGGTGAGCGATGCTACGGCACGCGAATTATGTCCCGAAAGGCGTCATCCCGGCGGTGCTGCTGCCGTTCGAGAATGATCTTTCGATCGACGAGGCGAACTTCCGCAAGCATCTGCGTGACGTAGCCGCGGTCGAAGGCCTTTCCGCCATCACCATCAACGCGCATTCGACCGAGGTCGCCTCCTGCACTTTCGAGGAGCAGCGCCGCGTGCTCGACATCGCGCAGGACGAGATCGGCGGCCGCCTGCCGTTGGTCAACGGCATCTGGGCCGACTGCAGTCTTGAAGCGGCGCGGCTCGCCCGCATGGCGGCGCAGGGCGGCGCCTCCGCGCTCTTGGTGTTTCCGCCGGCGCCGTTCACGCTTGGCCAGTCGCCGGCGATGGTGCTGGCGCATTTCAAGCGCATCGCGGATGCCACCGATCTGCCGTTGATCGTGTTCCAGTATCCATTGGCGACCGGGCAGGGCTACCCGAAGGACACTTTGTTGCAGATGTGCGAGCAGGTGCCGACCATTCGCGCCATCAAGGACTGGATCGGCAACGTGCCGCATCACGAATGGCACATCCGCACGCTGCAGAACTTGCCGCGCCCGGTGAACGTGCTCACCACGCATTCATCGTGGCTATTGTCGTCGCTGATGCTCGGCCCCAACGGCTTGCTGTCGGGCTCTGGCAGTGTGATCGCCGATTTGCAGGCGCAGATGTTCCGCGCCGTGCAGGCAAACGACATGGCGGAGGCCAAGCGCCTGAACGAGCGCATCGAACCGACCGCGCGTGTGTTCTATGCCGATCCGTTTGTCGACATGCACAACCGCATGAAGGAAGCCCTCGTGCTGCTCGGCAAATTGCCGCGCGCGGCGGTGCGCCCGCCGCTGGTCAAGCTCGAGCGCG
>DAIMKK010000192.1:0-5783 GCA_036721745.1 Pseudolabrys sp.
ATCCACATTGCGTCGTCGGCGTACGCGCGGCCAGCTAGCCCGGCGCCTTTCACCGCCCCCGCTTGGCCCCATGAGCTTGGTTAATCCCTGTTAACCATTGTCCTATAGGACATTGACCCGGCGCCGCTCGCCGCAGGAAAACGCCCGTGAAAGCTCGGCTAGAACCGCGAATCAATCTCATAGGACGCACGGCGCTGGAAACGGTCATTCCGCTGTCCACGCCCTTCGTCGTCTTTGTCGATCCGGCGAGCTCCTGCAATTTCAAATGCACGTTCTGTCCGACCGGTCATCGGGACATGATCGCCGAGACGGGGCGCTTTCAGGGCGTGATGAAACTGGATGTGTTCCAGAAGATCGTCGATGACCTTGGCGACTTCGACAAGCCCATCAAAGTGTTGCGCATGTACAAGGATGGCGAGCCGTTTCTCAACAAGCGCCTGGCCGAGATGGTCGCTTATGCGAAGCGATCAAAACACATCGAATACATCGACACGACCACCAATGGCACATTCATTTCGCCCGACCGCGTCGGCCCGGTGATCGACGCGGGGATCGACAAAATCAACATTTCGGTCGACGGCATGACCGAGGACACTTACGCGAAATTCACCGGATTCAAGTTCGACTTCAAGAAATTCGTCGACAACGTCAAATGGCTGTACGCCAACAAGGGCAGCTGCGAAATCGTCGTCAAGATTCCCGGTGAACTGATCACCGAAGCGCAGCGCCAGGAATTCTTCGACACGTTCGGCGACCACTGCGACCGCATTTTCGTCGAAAACTTCGCTCCCTGCTGGCCGGAATTCGATATTGAGCAACATACCGGCGTCAAAATCAGCAAAGGTATTTACCAGCAGGACATTGGCGACACCGATACATGTCCGTACATTTTCTACGGCTATTCGGTGAACGCCGACGGTCTCGTCAGCTCCTGCTTCTTGGATTGGGGCCGTAAGCTTGTGATCGGCGATGTGCGCCAGCAGTCGATGAAGGAAATCTGGAATTCCGAGCGCATGAATGCGCTACGCCTGCAACATCTCGAGGGACGTCGGCGGCAGAACGGCGTCTGCGGCAATTGCGGACAGCTCAGCCACTGCTTGCCCGACAATATCGACGCTCACCGTCTGGTGGTGCTGGACAAGTTCAAGAAGCTTGTCCCCGTTAATCCGACCGTCGAGGCTCCGGGCGGCACGCGCGAATTCACCAACGTGGCGGCGGAATGAAAGTCCTGCATGTTACACCACACCTCGGTGGAGGTGTCGGCAAAGCGCATGCAGCCATCAGCGCCGCCTTGCCGAAAGAGGCGGTGGAGCAGACCTTTCTCTTGCTCGAGGAACCCCGCGACCGCCGATACGCGGAGATGATCGAAGCCGGCGGGGCGCGCGTCGTCATCGCCGACGGGCTCGATCATGTGGCCCGGCTGGCGGGCATGGCCGACATTGTCCAGTTCGAATTCTGGAACCATCCGCGTCTGTTCGAATGCCTTGCCCACTGCGCCTTTCCCGCGCTGCGCAGCGTGTTCTGGTCGCATATTTCGGGCCTCTCCAAACCGTTGATTCAACTTGGGTTAATGGAGCAGGCCGGACGCTTCGTCTTTACGACGGAAGCTTCGCGCTCTATTCCCTCGATTGCCCTTCTGCCTGAGGCCGCACGAAAGAAAATCGCCGTTATCAATAGCGGCTTCGGCTTTCCCGATGGTCGGCGGCGGGTGCCCTCGAAGCGCAGAAAGCCGACGATCGCCTATCTCGGCACTGTCGATTTCGTGAAAATGCATCCGGGATTTTTCGATGCCATCGATGGGCTGGTCGGCGATGATGGCCGCGTTTTGGTATGGGGCGCCGTGGATCCGTCCGGGGCGGTGGCCGCGCGCGCGCGCGCCATGCGTAATCCGGAGCGCATCGAATTTTGTGGGGAAACGGCGGATCCGGCAGCCGCGCTTTCAGAGGCCGATATCTTTTTCTATCCCTTGCAACCCGATCACTACGGCACGGCGGAGAACGCGCTTGTTGAAGCGATGTCTTTGGGGCTGACGCCTGTCGTGCTGAACAATCCTGCCGAAATGGCGATCGTCCGCGACAGCGAGACCGGATTTGTCGCGCGGTCTATCGAAGAATGTACCTCGTTATTGCAAATGCTGCTCTTATTGCCGGACTTGCGGGAAAAAATTTCGCGAAACACCGTCCGCTATGTTGCGGAAACCCGGACATCGGCGCAGTCCGCGCTGGATTTCATGATTTTATGGCTCGGGCTGCTCAGCGAGCCGACGAGGCATTGTCATTTTCAAGCCGCCATCGGAAAGAGCCCGGCGGACTGGTTTCTCGCAACGCAGAGCCTGCCTGGGGTGACATGGGCGCCGGCAAGTTGGAAATACGCGCAACAGCCGTCGAAGGGCACGCTTGTGCATTTTGAAAGCGTCTTTGCTGGCGATGCGTCTCTTGCCAGACTGCGGCGATAGACATAGCGCTTGGTCAGCGGATCGGCCGTCCTTCAGGTGCGCAAGGTCCGCACGTCGTAGGCCACGATCGGGCGATGAAAACCTTTCAGCATGAGTTCGCCGGTCAGTTCGACCTCGGCGATGGCTTCGATGGCCATGTAGACCTTGCGATCGACCAGGATCTGCCCGGCGGCCGCTTCCCCGCACAGCCGCGCGGCTAGATTAACGACGGAACCGATGGCCGAGTAATCGAACCGGCCTTCGAATCCGATACGCCCCATCGTGGCGTAGCCGTGCGAGATGCCGAGACCAAAGCCGAGCTCATGGCCGTATTTACGCCATTTCACCGCGAGCTTTTCGATTTCTTCCCGCATTTCTACCGCCATACGAACGGCGCGAACCGCGGGCTCCGGACAGGGCAGGGGATCGTTGAACAGCACCATCAGGCCATCGCCGGCGTATTTGTCGAGCGTGCCCTCGTGTTTGTGGATGAGGAACCCAAGACACTTATGGTACTCATTTAACAGATTCATCACCTCTTCAGGCTCGGCATTTTCCGCGAAGGTTGTGAAGCCGCGCAGATCGCAAAACACGACGCTGATGTCCCGGCGATGACTTTCCAGAAGTTTTTCGTGGCCGCCAGAAGAAAGAATTGCCTCGGCCACTTGCGGCGCCAGAAATCGCTTTAGCCGGCCGACCCGCTCGATTTCGGTTATCTGGTCGGCGACGCGCTGCTCAAGCGTCTTGTTCCACGATGCGAGGTCCCCCGCCTGCGCGGTAACCGTGTCGTGTAGCTCCTTGATACGCAGCACCGATTTAACGCGGGCGACCAGCGACATCTGATCGACCGGCTTGGTCAAATATTCGTCGGCCCCGGCATTGAGACCTTCGACGACGTCTTTGCTGTCTGCCTTGGCGGTCACAAGAATAATCGGCATGAAAGGCATGCTGGCGTCGGCCTTGATGCGTCGGGTGACTTCGATGCCGTCAATCTTAGGCATCATCACATCGAGCAGGATAAGGTCCGGCAGATACTGCTTGGCGGCGGCAAGCGCTTCCTCGCCGTCGCCTGCCTGCAGCAATTCGTAACCGTGAGTTTCCAGCCGCGTGACAAGAATATCGCGGTTGGTCTCGTTATCGTCGACAATCAGAATGCGCGGCGGCTTGTGCATGTCGAAAAGCGCCCCAAACCTATTTCAGGTATTCATTGATCTTTGCCAGCAATTGGCGCGGACTATAGGGCTTGGTGACATAGGCGTCGCATCCGGCTGCGCGTGCCTTGGCCTCGTCGCCGCTCAGCGCGTAAGACGTGACCACGATGATCGGGATTGCCTTCAATTCGGCGTTGGCCTTGATGCGCCGCGTCGCTTCGTAACCGTCCATGACCGGCAGCTGGATGTCCATCAAGATCAGATCGGGCTTGTGCTTTGTCGCTTGCGCAACGGCCGCTTCGCCATCATGAGCCTCGATCATTTCGACATCGATGCTGCCCAAGAGATCGCGCAGGATTTGCCGATTGTCTTCCTGGTCTTCGACCACGAGGATGCGTTTAGTCATGCTGGCTCCACCTGTCGCTCGACGTTGAGGGGGACATTGAATGAGAACGTCGACCCGTGCCCGAGGCTCGAGTCGACCCACAAACGGCCGCCATGCATTTCCACAATCCGCTTCGAAATGGCGAGGCCGAGGCCGGTGCCGCCTTTTTCCTTGGTCGTGGATGAATCGGCCTGCTGGAACTCTTCGAAGATTTTATGCTGATCCTCTACAGCGATACCTGGGCCGGTATCGCGCACCGATATTGTGAACGATCCGTTCGCGGCTTCCGCCCTGATCGCGACCTCGCCCTTGTCGGTGAATTTGATCGAATTTCCCACAAGATTGAGCAGGACCTGAGTGAGCCGGCGTTCGTCGCCGTGCGCGACCGGAAGTTTTTGCGGAAGTTCGATTTTTAGCTCCAGCTTTTTGTTCTTCGCCAGCGATTCGACCGAGCTGAACACGCTATGGACGATATCCTTGACCGAGTAATCGGCCAGTGTCAGCGTCAATTGGCCGGCTTCGATCTTGGATAGATCGAGGACGTCGTTGATCAGTCCGAGCAGATGCTTGCCATTGCTCTGAACACGCGTCAGCACGCCGCGCATTTTTTCGGTCGGCTCGCCGTAGATATTATCCATAATGAGTTCGGTGTAGCCGAGGATGGCGTTCATCGGCGTGCGCAGCTCGTGGCTCATATTGGCGAGGAACTGCGACTTGTGCTTGCTGGCTTCCGCGAGCTGGCGGCTCTTGTCCTGGATTTCGTCGAACAGCCGCACGTTTTCGATCGCGATCACCGCCTGGTCGGCGAAGGTCGTGACCAGTTCGATCTGCTTTTCCGTGAACGGCATAACCACCGTGCGCATAAGGCCGATGACACCGATTGGCATACCTTCGCGCAGAAGCGGAACCCCCAGCATCGAACGGTAATTGCCGAGGCTCTGGTATTCAAGATAGGTATACTCGGGATCAGCAAGACAATCCGGCAGATGAATTGTTTTCTGCTCCAGCGCGGTGCGGCCGATGAGCGAGCCCCGCTCCGCAGCGATCGAATTTTCAGACGCGTGCTTCAGAAAGACATCCTCGGCATTGTTATCCGCTACACAGTGGTACTTGTCGCCCTGTAACCTGAAAATCACTGCAAATTCAGCGTCGCAAAGTCGCGCCGCGGTTTCAACGATGGTATCGAGAACGGGCTGCAAATCGAAAGCCGAGCCGCTGATCACCTTGAGCACGTCGGCGGTGGCGGTCTGCTGCTGGAGCGACTCGCTCAGATCGTCGGTGCGCTGGCGCAGCTCCTTGAGCAGCCGCGCATTTTCGATGGCGATGACGGCCTGATTGGCGAAATTGCTGACCAACTCGATTTGCTTCTGGTTGAATGGCCGCACTTCTTGCCGATAGATGATGATGGCACCGATTAGCTTGCTCTCCTTGAGCATCGGCACCGCCACCAGCGTGCGGATGCCAGCCAGTTCTGCGCCAACGACGGCAAACGGATCACGTTTCTTGTATGCCTCTTCCTCCATCATGTCGGTGACGTGGACCACTTGCTTTGTCAGAGCAACGCGGGCGAGGCCGCTGCCCGGCCCCGGATGGAGCAGCCTGTCCTTGCGGCTTTCCGCGTAGGCAGGCGGCGCGTTGAACATGGCAACCGCCCGAAAAGCATCGTCCTCGCAAAGAAACATATTGCCGAAATTCGCTTCGCAGATACGGGTTGCGTTCTCCAGCATGGCCTGGAATACCGGATCAAGCTCGCCCGGTGAACTGCTGATGACCTTGAGCACCTCGGAGGTCGCGGTCTGTTGCTCCAGCGACT
>DAIMKK010000193.1:0-5778 GCA_036721745.1 Pseudolabrys sp.
ATCCTTGGCGGCTGCCGTTAGAACGTATGCGCGGCCAAATCGATTTCGATGGGCTGGAACGTGTGACAAGCCAAAAAATTCTGGATTTGCTCGAAATTCCCCAGCGCAGTCGGAGAGCGCCCGTTTTTCGGCGCGTGGCAAAATTAATGGCAGAATTGGGCTGGACCGCTGTGCGAGTGCGCGACCTGACGCGAGGCGGTTACAAGGAGCAAGTTCGCGGCTACTGCCGCAATGCTCGGTGCGGTTCCGCCGTGCCTAATCGAGAAGGTGCACCAGTCAGCAGCAGTGCGCCGGTCTAATTCTGCCGACCACTATCAAGGTAAAAACACTCTCATTCGCCATTCGAGTGATACCTTGCTACCCACGGTGCGTAATCTCTGAGGAGCGGCGGCCGCATGACCGATCCGCCTCGCAATCCTGAATGCACTTTTGCTCTGCTTCAAATTGCCGAACGGCAGACGCAATCAGATGCGGACTGGATCAAACGCACGCTCTGCAAATTCGCGCCGCGACCCTCGCCGGACTTCAGTAACAGACTCCACAGCGCGGCGGGCGTTGTTGTCCAAATGCTACTTCATGATGCTTCTGCGAATAGCGGAACCTCTATTCTCGATGCACAGTTTGACGACATTCCCAAAGGCTTTCACATCGTAGTTTTGTTTGGTCTTTGTCTCGTTATGGGTGTCGGCGTTCTCTTGCGTGAGGAAGGCCAAACGATTGACCAGAAGGCAGTCGCGTTAAACATGGTCGGCGCGCTCTTTATTATGCGCTCACGAGAACAACAAATAGAGCAATACCAGCTTGCCCACATCCTTCTGATGAAATTCGCCAAAGCTGGTGGAAAATTCACGGAATGGCAAAACGATCTGAACCAACTTATCAGGATGTATTTATTGGCGTCAGTCGATGAAAGGTTGCAAAAGCACGATTATCCAGCGCTTTTTGGCTCGATGTTAAAGACGCTTATTTCCGCCGTAGACCTACCAACATAGGGGCGTTTTCGCGTGTCGCTACGCCATTGCCGATGCAACTGTTGATTATCTGATCGACAACTTCACTCCGCTAATCAACCCGCATTAAATGCCCGTCAGGGCAAGAAGCTGGGACGTCCACGTTGAAGCGGACTTGCAAAGCGAGAGTGTAGTCTTCAGCTAGTTATTCACAGAGGTGGCGGAGGGAGTGGGATTCGAACCCACGTTACGGTTTCCCGTAAACACGCTTTCCAAGCGTGCGCCTTCAGCCACTCGGCCACCCCTCCTCACTAGCTGATTGGTAGGTCATGCCGACGCTGGCGGTCTTTTACAAGCCACGATGTCATTTTCAGAATACCTGCGCTGTTATGTTTATTTTTCTTGCATTGACCAATTAAGTAATGAAAGTGCAAGATAACCGCTAGGGACAAGCCCATGATTTTCAGGACTTTGGCGGCGCGCGGAACACCTAGGAAGCTGGAATGACGAATGACGTATCCGCCCTGCACATGGTGCTCACCGGCGATCCGGGGCTGTTCGCCATTGTATGGCTTTCGCTGATCGTCAGCCTGAGCGCCGTCCTGCTGGCGGCATTGATCGGCGTGCCGGTCGGGGCGTTCTTCGCGCTCACGCGTTTCCCGGGGCGCGAGGGCGCAATCGTTTTCCTCAATGCGCTGATGGGCTTGCCGCCGGTAGTGGTGGGCTTGGCAGTGTTCCTGGCGCTGTCGCGGTCGGGGCCGCTCGGGACATGGGGACTGTTGTTCACGCCACAAGCCATGGTGATCGCGCAAACCATTCTGGTGGCTCCGATAATCGCCGCGCTCACACGGCAAACCATTGAAGACCTTTGGGTCGAGTATCGCGACGAACTGGCCGCCATGAACATCGGCCCCGCCGGCCGCATCATGACGCTGGTCTGGGACGCGCGATTTTCCCTTGTCACAGCGCTACTTGCGGGATTCGGCCGCGCCGCCGCGGAAGTCGGCGCCATCATCATCGTCGGCGGCAACATCGACGGCTTCACCCGGACCATGACCACGGCGATCGCGCTGGAAACCTCCAAAGGCGACCTGCCGCTGGCGATCGGGCTGGGCATGGTGCTGATAACAATCGTCATACTGATCAATGCGCTGGCCTGGGGCGCGCGCCGCGCCGGCGAACGCTACGCGGGATGACCATGCGCGCGCCTGCCTCCGACCTGCCGTTAATGCTCGTAGAAGTGGGGATCCTCGCCGGCGAGGTGACGATCCTCGACGATATTTCGCTCACGTTCGGTCGCGGCGCTCCGACGGTTCTGATCGGCCCGAACGGCTCCGGCAAGACCACGCTCTTGCGCGCCGCCATGGGACTTATCCCCGTCTCGCGCGGCCGCGTCACCTGGGCCGGCCGCGACGCATCCCCGCCGGATCGCCGCGCCATCCTGTTTCAGCGTCCGGTCATGCTCCGGCGCAGCACCGCCGGCAATGTCCGCTACGCGCTGGCCGCGGCCGGCATGCCGCGCGGTCAGCGCGATGAACGCGTGGCCGAATTGCTCGCCCTGGTCGGGCTCACCGGCCTCGAACGCCGTCCAGCGCGGCGGCTGTCCGGCGGCGAGCAGCAAAGACTGGCGCTGGCGCGCGCGCTGGCGCGCGATCCCGAGGTGTTGTTTCTCGACGAGCCGGCCGCCAGCCTCGATCCCGCCGCCACCAAGGCGATCGAGGACATCGTGCGCGCCGTCACCGCGCGCGGCGTCAAGGTGGTGATGTCCACCCACGATCTCGGGCAGGCCAAACGTCTGGCCGGCGACGTGGCGCTGCTGCATCGCGGCCGGTTGATCGAGAACGGTCCGTCGTCCGAGTTTTTCGCCAGTCCGCGCACGCAAGAGGCGCGGAAATTCATCGCCGGCGAATTGCTGGTCTAAACAAAACACAAAACGGAGGATTCACATGCTCAACCGCCGCATTCTCATCGCCGCCGCCGCGCTTTGCGCGATCGTCGTCGCCACGCCTACGCTCGCGCAGGACAAATCGATTGTCGTCGCTTCCACCACCTCGACACAGGATTCCGGCCTGTTTGAATATCTGCTGCCGATCTACAAACAGAAGACCGGCGTCACCGTCAAAGTGATATCGCAAGGCACCGGGCAGGCGCTCGACACGGGCCGGCGCGGCGATGCCGACGTGGTGTGGGTACACGCCAAGTCGGCGGAGGAGAAATTCCTCGCCGAAGGCCAAGGCGTAAAGCGCTTTCCCGTCATGTACAACGACTTCGTGCTGATCGGACCGAAGAGCGATCCCGCCGGCATCAAGGGCATGAAGGACGTCGGGCAGGCGTTTAAGACCATCATGACCAAACAGGCGTCCTTCATCTCGCGCGGCGACCGCTCCGGCACGCATGTCGCCGAGCTGGCGCTCTGGAAAGCGTCCGGCATCGACATCGAGAAGGACAAGGGGCCGTGGTACAAATCGATCGGCCAGGGCATGGGCGCCGCGCTCAACACCGCCGGCGCCAGCAATGGTTACGTGCTGTCCGACCGCGGCACCTGGATCCACTTCAAGAACAAAGGCGACTTGCAGATCCTGGTCGAAGGCGACAAGCGCATGTTCAACCAATATGGCATCATGCTGGTGAACCCGGCCAAGCACCCGAACGTCAAGAAGGAGCTCGGCCAGCAGTTCATCGACTGGGTGATCTCGCCGGAGGGGCAGAAAACGATCGCCAATTACAAGATCAACGGCGAGCAGCTATTCTATCCAAACGCCAACGATCACAGCGCGTGATTTCTTTCTTCACCTCTCCCCATTTGCGGGGAGAGGAACCGCCGACGCAAGGTGGAGCGATCGGGTGAAGGGTTTCTTGAGAATAAGCACAATAACAAGGCCCCCTCGCCCGGCATCGCGAACAATCTTGTTTGCGTTGCTGCTCACTTTGGTCCCAATAATGGCCCTCGCCGACACCGTCCAACTTTACGCCGCCGGCAGTCTGAAGACAGCGTTGACTGAAGTAGCCAAGGCATTCGAGGCGAAGACCAGTAACAAGGTCGACGCGAAATACGGCGCATCCGGCGTCTTGCGCAAGGAGATTACCGACGGCGCCAAGGCGGACATTTTCGCTTCCGCCAATATGGAGCATCCGCAAGCCCTCAACGACGACGGCACCAGCGGGCCGGTCGCACTTTTCGCGCGCAACAAACTTTGCGCGCTGGTGAAGCCGGGGCTCGACGTCACGACCGATAATCTGCTGGCGCGCATGCTGGACGACAAGGTGAAGCTCGCCACCTCGACGCCGAGAGCCGATCCCGCCGGCGACTATGCGCTTGAGTCATTCACCAAAGCCGAAGCGCTCAAGGCGGGCGCGCAAGAGCGGCTGGAGCACAAGGCGCGCAAACTGACCGGCGGCAAGGACAGCGCCGTCGCGCCCGCCGGCCGCGCCGTTTATGGCTGGCACGTCGATGAAGGCCGCGCCGACATCTTCCTCACTTATTGCACCAACGCGCTGGAGGCGCGCAAACAATATCCCGCTCAACAGGTCGTCGACCTGCCGGAAGCACTTTCGGTCGGCGCCGATTACGGACTAACGGTTGTCGATGGCGCGCCGGTGGCGGCACAGGAATTCGCCGAGTTCATCCTGTCGGCGGAGGGGCAGAAGATTCTGTTGAACCACGGCTTTGCGCCGGGAAACCCCTGACCCGCGACCCAGAGGTGGTTTGATATGCGACGCCTGCCCCCCGCCGCTGCCGCGCTGATCGCACTGCTTTCGTCCGCGTTCGCCGAAGACGGCTGCGGCAAGTTCGCGTGGCCGCTGGCGCGTGAGCTGGCGCTGTTTGCGGCGGCGGACAAAGCGAGCTTGAACGCGGGAACGGTCTTGGCGACAATTCCAAAGACCGCTTTCGTCGTTCATTTGCAGCCGGGCGCGCAGGCCATTTTCACCATGCCGCCCGAGCGCCAGCCGCGATCGGAACGCTGGTTCGGCGGCGCGATCCGTTTCCCCGCGCTCGACAAGCCCGGCATTTATCAGGTGACGCTGTCGGAGGAAGCCTGGATCGACGTGGTGCAGGACAACCGTTACGCCCGTTCGGTGGGCAGCACCGGCCGCGGCGATTGTCCGGGCTTACGCAAAAGCGTGCGGCTTGACCTCGCCGCCGCGCCGTTCGTGCTGCAGATCAGCGGCGTCGCCTCGGAATCGGTCGTCGTGGCGGTCGGCGCGCGGGAGTAAATTCAGCCCGTCTTGCGCCGCGCGATGTGCCGCTCGACGCCTTGCCGGCCTTCCTCGGTTTCCGCCTGCCAGATGTTTTGATGCGTCTTGTGTTTCGCTTCGTCCCATTCATGCGCGACGCTCTCGCCCATGAACACGACGAAGACCTCGCAGCCGTCCGGATATTCGTAGGGCCCGTGCAGTTCGTCCCAGCCGAACACGTAATCGCCGGGCCGCAGGTCCTTGCCGGCGACGCACATGCGGCCCTTGAGCACGACGATCGAGTGCCAGCTTTTGTGCGCGTGCTCGGGCTCGACATAGCCGGGGGGAAACTTGACCTTCATGTCGACCCGCCCCATCGCCTTATCATGGGCGAAGATCTTGACCTGCGCGCCTTCGGGCAGTTTCAGAACGGATGTCGAGCCTTCCTGCCACGGAATCTCTTTGTCATAGATGGCGTGAAAGGTGTGGTCGTAGCCGGCTTGTTGTTCGGGCTTCATGGCCGGCCTCAGCCCTGCGAGATGAATTTGGTGTTCATGTAGGCCTGCAGGCCCTCGATGCCGCCTTCCGAACCGTAACCCGATTCCTTGACGCCGCCGAACGGCGTTTCCGGCGTCGAGACGGCGATGCTGTT
>DAIMKK010000194.1:0-5778 GCA_036721745.1 Pseudolabrys sp.
GCGCCCAGCAGGTGGTGAAGGAGTCGGGGCTGGTGCCGCAATAGGCGCGCAACCGTCTTGGCTGAAAAGTCTTTGCGGTTTCGGCAGTTGAACGCATAACGTGCACAACAATATACAGCAATTCACAGGCTGTACACAGCCTCCTGTTGATATTGTTGACTTCTAACGACCTCTAGTTGTCTCCTTATCCGCAATCGCCACTAATGGCGCAGGCGCCAACGCGCGCCAAAAAAAGCAGGGCGGGGGGACATGCGTTTTGTCTTGTCAGTACTGGCGTGCGCAGCGTTGGCGGCGGGCGTCGCAGGATGCAACACACTTCAGCCAGGCCCTACGCGCCCTATTACCATTGACGACGACGTCGCGCGCGCGCGGGCTTTCGCCGATCCCGATTGGGAATCTTTTTATCGTATGGATCTGGTAACGCAGGCCGCACTGCGAAATGAGATTTTGACGGCGCGGATGTACATCGCCGACATGGAATATCATTACTACGAAACGCGATTGACCAGAGACATGCAGGAAGAAGGATTTGCCGCGACGATGGCAAGTCTTGCCTTGACGACTTCAGCAACTCTCATTCCTGTTGTCCAAACGAAAACCCTTCTTTCGGGCATCGCGACCGGCGTCATTGGAGCCGACAAAGCGGTTACTGAAAAGATATTGCTCAGCAATACGATCCAGGCTTTGCAAACTCAAATGCGAGCGGATCGAAAGACCGAAGCGGGCGTCATCTACGCCAAGATGTTCACGATTGTTAACAACAATACAAAAATAATAACTCCGATTGGCGACTACACGCTTGCGATGGCTTTGTCGGATGCGGACGCCTACTACCAAGCGGGCACCCTCAACTCCGCTCTCATTGGCCTTTCTAAAACTGTTGCAAATGCGGATCAGGTTGCTGATCAGGCGAAATCCGACAAAGGGCCTAATCCTGGCGCTGTTTCAAGCGTGAGATCGGCAAGCTTGCCGCAAGCCACGCACCGGCGCCGACGCGGACACTGCGGTTTGCAAATGTTGCTCAGGATTCCACTCGCACGACGTTGCGGGCCCAACTGTTTCCAAACGGGTCGGCTACGGCTGATCCTCAGATTGTCGGCTATGTCAAAGAAATACTCGGTCCACCGTCCATCTCGATCTTCGGCGTCCTAAACGCTCCCGGTCTGGTAAACCTTCGGCAAAAAATTTCCCAATGCATTGACCAACGCAAGGCCGGCCAGCCATGCGCATCGGGTTCGCTTAAGCAATTCCGCTAAAGGAAGTTCGCCATGCCGCAGATGGTCGAAATCCCTGGATTATCGAAGGCCGTTGCTGATGAGCGAGTGCAGGAATTCGGCATGGACGGCGTGCCGGTCGAGGTCATTCCGCAGGGCGATGGGACGTTCACAGTCCGCGCAACTTATCCTGACGATATGGAAATACCCGGTGCGCTCGCTCTCCCCGCGCAGAATGCGCCGCCTCCACAGCCGCCCGGACCACCGCCGCCGGCGCAGGACACCGGCATCTTACGCCTTTCGCAGAAGGGCGCCGCGCTGGTCAAGGCATTCGAAAGCTGTTTGCAACCTGTCGGTGGCGGCAAGTTTCGCGCCTATTCCGATCCCGTTCACGTGCTGACCATCGGTTGGGGTCATACCAATCATAACGGCCGTCAGTTTGATGCCAGCGCGGTATGGACGCAGGACGACTGCGACACTGAATTCATGGCCGACATGGCAATTTTTGAAAAAGCGGTGACTCGGAATGTGACGGTCCAACTCAATCAGGATCAGTTTGACGCCCTTGTCTCCTTCACCTTCAATCTCGGCGAAGGCAATCTCAAGCAATCGACGTTGCTCAAAATGGTCAACGCTAAGGACTTCGCTGGCGCGGCGGCGGAATTCCCGCGCTGGAACAAAGCTGGCGGTCAAGTGCTTCGTGGATTGGTGCGCCGCCGCGCTTCGGAGGCGCTGCTATTCCAAAGCATTCCGGACAGCAACTATGACGGGGTGCCGGACTGACGCCGGTTCGCCTGTCGAACGGCTGTTTACATTTCTGTTGATGGAGCGCCGCAATGCCGCAGTTGGTGGAAATCCGCGGGCTGTCAAAGGCGGACGCAGATCAGCGCGCCGCAGAAATTTCGATCGACGCGACGCAAGTCGATACTGTTCAGGAAGCGGACGGCACGTTCACCGTGCGCGCCACGCTTCCCGACGGGATGGAGGTGCCGGGAGCGGTACCGGTAGACGGCGATGGCGGCGCGGATGCAGGAACGCCTGCAGGCCAGACAGCACCCCCGCCCGGTGCGGCTGCCCCGAATGCCGCCCCCAGCGCGCCGCAGTGGTACGACCTGGCGAAAAAAGAAATCGGCAACCGTGAAATTAGCGACACCAATGACGGACCTGTAATCAAACGCTACAGGCAATTGGCGCAATGTGGTGCGCCCGGTAATCCGTGGTGCGCCATATTTGTGAATGCGATGTTGGCTTCGTGTAACCCTCCGGTGCCGGGGACAAAGTCGCCATCCTCGCAATCATTTCGCAGTAACGGTAATTTCGTGAAGATCGGCGGACCGGCGCTCGGCGCCGTCACGGTCTTCTGGCGCGATAGTCCGGACTCCGGACTGGGCCACGTCGGCTTCTATAATGGCGAAACTGCCGATTCCATCTTTGTGCTTGGCGGTAACGAAGACAACATGGTGGAGATCGAGCCCGTTCCGAGAAACCAGCTTTTCGGTTATTGGTGGCCCGCCACGATCAATCCACCCGTCATCGCGAAGATCGACCTGCCGCCAGGCACGCGCAAAACAAGGACCCAGCTTACATAGGGTCGCCGCGGCGGTGGCCAGGGCCCGCCTCCCTGTGTCTAGCGGGGACAAACCTGCCCTTGGCCGCGCCTTAATCGGCCGATATAGGCAAAACTCACCGGTTAACCGCTGATTCGGCGCCCCAACCATATGCGCTTCACGCCCCAATTCCTCGATGAGCTGCGCGCCCGCCTGCCGGTGTCGGAGGTGGTCGGCCGTCGCGTGAAGCTGCGCAAGCAGGGCCGCGAGTTCATCGGGCTGTCGCCCTTCAACAAGGAGAAGTCGCCCTCGTTCACCGTCAACGACCAGAAGGGCTTCTTTCACGATTTCTCCTCCGGCAAGCACGGCGACATTTTCGGCTTCGTCATGGAAACCGAAGGCGTCGGCTTCCCGGAAGCGGTCGAGCGGCTGGCGCAGCTTGCCGGCGTGCCACTACCGAAAGTCTCGCACGAAGACGAGGCGCGCGACGCGCGGCGCAAGACGCTGCACGACGTCATGGAGCTGGCGGCGAAGTTTTTCGAAGCGACGCTTGCCGCACGCGCCGGCGCCAAGGCGCGCGGCTATCTGGCCGACCGCAGCCTCGATCCGGCGACGCAACTGAAATTCCGCCTCGGCTATGCGACCAACGAGCGCTTCGCGCTCAAGGAACATCTCGGTTCGCACGGCATTCCGGTCGAAGACATGGTGGAGGCGGGCCTTTTGGTTTCGGGCGACGACATCCCGCTGCCGTTCGACCGCTTCCGCGACCGCGTGATGTTCCCGATCACGGATTTGCGCGGGCGCGTCATAGCCTTCGGCGGCCGTGCGCTGGAGAAAGACGCGCAGGCGAAATATTTGAATTCGCCGGAGACGCCGCTCTTCCACAAGGGCGCCACGCTCTACAACATCGCCAGCGCGCGCCAGGCCGCGCATGACGGTCAGCCCGTGATCGCGGTCGAGGGCTATGTCGACGTGATCGCCATGGTGACGGCGGCCTTTGCCGCCACCGTCGCGCCGCTCGGCACAGCTTTGACCGAAGACCAACTCGCGCTGCTCTGGAAAATGGCGGACGAGCCGGTGCTCTGTTTCGACGGCGACAACGCGGGCTTGCGCGCGGCCTATCGCGCGGTCGAACTCGCTATGCCGCGCCTCAAACCCGGAAAGAGCCTGAAGTTTGCGCTGCTGCCGCAAGGTCAGGACCCGGACGATCTGGTGCGCTCGGCCGGCCGCGATGCCGTCAACGATGTGATCGCTGCCGCGCGCCCGCTCGCTGACATGTTGTGGGCGCGCGAGACCGAAGGGCATTCGTTCGCGACGCCCGAGCGGCGCGCGGCGCTCGAGGCGCGCATCAACGAGGTGACCTCCGGCATCGCTGACGATTCGGTGCGCAAGTACTATCGCCAGGATTTCAACGCGCGGCTTGCGCAATTCTTCGCGCCCGCGCAAGGCGCGCCGCGCGGCAATTTCCAGCGCGGGCAGGGGCGGGGCCAGGATTGGCGCGATCGCGGCAATTCCAATTGGCAGCCGCGCAACGGTGCGCCTGCGCGCCCGGCCATCGGCGGCAAAAACACGCCCTATGTGGTGGTCAGCCAGCAGCTCGCCTCCGGCCCGCTGCATCGCGGCCACCGCATCACCGTGCCAACGCGCGAGGCGCTGATCCTGCAAGCCGCACTCAATTATCCCTGGCTGCTGCACGACCACCTGGAGGAGTTCGCCTCGCTCGAGTTCCGCCATGCCGACGCCGAGAAGCTCAAAAGCGCTTTGGTCGATATCGCCGCCCATGCCGCGGCGGCGGACCCCGAGGCGGTGCGGGCGGAACTAGCGGGGCGCGGCCTCGTTGAAGTCATGGATCGGATCGGCGCCTCGATTACCACTCAGTCGGTCTGGGGCGCCCGGCCGGATGCCGCGCCCGAGGACGTTTTAGTGACCTGGCAACAGCTGGTCGCCTTGCATCGGCAGTGGCATTCACTAACTAGGGAGCTCAAGGACGCCGAGCAGGCGCTCGGCCAGGACGCCAGTGAAGCCAATTATTTGCGCCTGCGCGACGTCAAGGCCCGTCTGGCGCGGATGGACGGGACCGAGGCCCTGATCGAGGGGTTTGGGGCCTCTTCCGGCCGGGGCGCCCGTAGCTTATGAGCATGGCCCGCGAGTCTCCGCAGGGCGGGGTAATAGCTGGACCGGTAGGGAATAAGAGGTCGATTTCCGCGGTACTTACGTAGTTAATCGGAGCTTAAGCGGGTTCCGACGACACTGACGACCTGATTCGGGGGCGGCGCCCTGTGGGGGCGCTCATGGCCCCGTTGGCTGTTGCCTATTTATAGGGGGTGTTTTTTCCCGCCCCGGGGCCGCTCCAAAGAGAGGACGATTATGGCGACCAAGGCAAAGGCGCAGGTCAAGGAAGAGGCCCCGGAGAAGGAAGCCGAAGGCGCCCCCGATTCCCCGCTGCCGCTGCTCGATCTCAACGACGCCGGCGTCAAGAAGATGATCAAGGCCGCCAAGAAACGCGGCTTCGTCACCTTCGACGCGCTCAACGCCGTGCTGCCCTCCGAATCGACCTCCCCGGAACAGATCGAAGACATCATGGCGATGCTCAGCGAGATGGGCATCAACGTGGTCGAGACCGAGGACGCCGACGGCGAAGACGGCGAGGCCGAGAAGGCCACCGACGAGACCGACGACGACGATGACGAGGACACCGGCCGCGAAGTGGTCGAGGCCAAGCCGAAGTCGCTGGCGGTCGCCGAAAAGAAAGAGCCGTCCGAGCGCACCGACGACCCCGTGCGCATGTATTTGCGCGAAATGGGCTCGGTCGAGTTGCTCTCGCGCGAGGGCGAAATCGCCATCGCCAAGCGCATCGAGGCCGGCCGCGAGGCGATGATCGCCGGATTGTGCGAAAGCCCGCTGACGTTCCAGGCCGTCATCATCTGGCGCGACGAATTGAGCGAAGGAAAAGTCTTCCTGCGCGACATCATCGACCTGGAAGCGACCTATGCCGGTCCCGACGCCAAGCAGATGCA
>DAIMKK010000195.1:0-5753 GCA_036721745.1 Pseudolabrys sp.
GGCGCTTCGGTGAAACTGACAATAAGACAGATGAAATCATTTAGCCGTATTGATTCTACCGAAAACATAAACCTAATGTGACCAGTACTACACAGTGGCGTCGATTAGGCGACGCCGTAAGCGCCTGTAAGACCAGCCGGCCGCAAGATTCTACTGAAGACTTCTATCCGATCGCAACCTATTATCATCAGGCATCAAATTTGGAGGTACCTACGATGTACCGGTCGCAAAAGATTTACCGCCTTTTACAGTGGCTCAAAACGAGCAGTTTTGTAGCCCTGGTGGAAGGCATATTGGGCACGTCGATCATTTATTATAATTTGCGACAGAATGAGGCCGTTAATCTTTGGGCGATTTGTGGCGCCGGCCTTTTGATTATCTGCATTTGGCAGGTACAGGCACGTTTCCCCGATCGCGACTGGATGTGAGTGACAGTTTTTCGCCAAGCGATCGGCGGTCTGACCTGACCTGATGAGGTGGACGGCCCAGCCTCCATCATCAACTACACCAATCTGAATTTGTGTTGCAGCTGAAACGACCCCTAGGCGGCACTCAATTCGCGGCCGTTAACAAATGCGACAGTTCCGCTAGGTTCTCGCAATCCTCAATGTAAGATACAATTCTGGTGATCTGTTCGGACCGCCGATCGCCAATGCTCTTTGTCAGTGTCCGAAACTTATCCATGAGCTGTTCGCTTGTCATCGGATCTTCCGGACTTCCCTTCCGATAGAGCACGGTGGTTTCGTGCTCCGCCCCGCTCCGGCAGCGCACGACAAGCCGGCAAGCGACGCGATATCGGCCGTTTTCGCCTTCGAATTTCGGTTCGTGCTCAACTTGGATACGAGCGATAAACTTTAAAATCTCCGGGTCGCGAATTTTATTCTCGCCAAATTGCTCGACGCCATACTGACGCTCCAGTGCCATCACCGCAATGCCATAGCGAAGGTTCATCTGAGCTGACAGGACGCCCTGTATCCGGTCCGTTTCGTATGGCCAGCCACAGTGATGAAGAGTGTTATTGCTGACATACGCGGTGATCTGCTCGACGTCGTCGGCCTTCACGCCATGCTCGCGCATGATGGTGTCCATCGCGGTCATGGCGGTGATGCTGCCATTTGATGCCGACGCCGGCTTGAATCCGATCCTGAGAACTTCCCACCGCGTCCCAAGGCCGTCGGTCAACGCCGGCTCCGACCAATCGTCGACGAACGAACTGAAAAACGCTCCGTAAGGCGCCTCTAGGACATCCGGTATGCCGGTGTAGCCAAGCCGCGCAAGCTGTGCGGCATAGACTCCGCTTTGGGCCGCGCGCCCGGAATGGAATGACTTTGTCATGACGCCGTCCTGCACGGCCATCAGGCCGGCCGCCTGCGAGCCGGCAATTCCAAAGGCTTGCTGTGTCTGATGTGCGTCCAAACGACGGATGCGGGCGGCCGCGGCCGCCGCGACAAAGACACCGGTCGTGCCCTGATTGTGAAAGCCGGTCTTGAACATCCCGCCTTTGCACGCCAGCCCGACGCGGATGCCTACCTCGTCGGCCGCCACCACCGCCGCGATCAGGTCGCGGCCGGATACGCTCGGGTCGTCCTCGGCAAGCGCGAAGGCCGCTGCCAGCGCGAGGGAACCGGGATGCAGCGTCGACTCCAAATGGATTTCGTCAAGCTGAAACGCATGGGCGCTGGTGCCGTTCACTAGCGCCGCAAGCGAGGCGCTTGTCCGCAGGGACATGCCAAAAACGGCCGAACGTCCCGCACAGCTCTCCGCCGCGACCATTGCTGCGAGCTTTTTCACTGACGGCAGTGAGGCACCGAAAATACAGCAACCCAGAGTGTCGAGCAGGCACAGCTTGGCTTTGCTCACGACTTCGCTTGGAAGCTGTTCGAAGCGCAACGCTGAACTGAATTGCGCCAGGCGCTGGGTGGGCCCGATGGCGCCGGCCTCGGAGGGTACACGTTTAGCTTCGCTCACATCGGCCTCCGATCGGGTTATTGGCTCACTTGGTCAGCTTCAAATTTGCGAGCGTCGACTGCAATTCCTCATAATGCGAGTCCAGGAAATGCTTGGCCTCCGCGCCGGTTATGAAATCGGCATCCCAATGATTGCGTTCCAGATTGGCGACCCATTCGTCGTCTTTCACTGCCTCGGCGAGTTTGCTGCTCCAGAATGCTACCTCTGCCTCACCGAGATCCTTCGGTCCCACGATCCCGCGCCAATTGCCCTCGACCACGTCGACGCCCTGTTCCTTCCAGGTCGGGATATTCGACTGCGAACCGCCAAGCCGCTTCGGCGCGGCGATGGCGATGGCGCGCAGCTTGCCGGACGCGAGTTGTGGCGCGAGAATGGACATAGTCCCGATGGCAACATCGGTATGGCCCCCGAGCACGGACAGCACCGATTCATTCGCGCCCTTGAAGGGCACGATCGTCAACTTGCCAGGTTCGATGTGCGCGGCGCGGGCGAGCTTGAGAATAGCAACGTGGCTCGACCCGCCGAATCCGGGCGCGACTCCAACCGATGGCGGAGTTGACGTCTTCAACGCCTTGATCAAATCGGCGCCCGTTTTAATCGGACTGTCGGCATTCACAGCGAACCCTTCGTATTCCGTGAACAGTTGCGCGATTGGAGTAACGTCTTTGTAGCTGAGATCGCCGACATGCAAGACGTCATTGGCCAATAAAGTTGGCCCGCTGATTGCGATGTAATGTCCGTCACCTTTTTTCTGGCTGAGATAGGTCCATGCCACCGCGCCACCGGCGCCGGGCTTGGCCTGCACCGTCATAGTCGCGTTTACCAGGTGATCCTTCTGCCATATGTCCTGGATCGTTCGCGCCAAGAGATCCATGGTGCTGCCGACCGCGGTCGGTACAATGAACTCGACGTTTTTCTGCGGCGACCATTGCACCGCCTGCGCATACGCCTGAATCGGCATGGCAAAGCTGCCCGCCAAAGCAAGCCTGACAAAATTCAGGGCCAAGCTGCTGTAGGTTATCGGTTTCATCGTCGGCAGACCCTCCTTGGGGGCAACGCGTTTACTTCCGGATCCCGGCCGCCTCCAGAAAGGCACGGTCGGAAGCGATTTCATCGCGCACCTGCTTCTGCATGTCGTCGAGCGAAATGCTCACCGACGATTGCATGTTAAGGCGTGAGAAATCCTGCCACTCTTTCGTTTGCTTCATTTTCTTAATTGCCGACATCAGCGTATCGATAATCGGTTGCGGCGTTCCTGCTTTTACCATAATGCCGCGCCAGATCGACGCCACCACGTTGTAACCCTGCTCCTTGAATGTCGGCACGTCCGGGAAATACTCGTTGCGTTCCGCCGAACTTATGCCCAGCAACCGAATGTCTCCGTTCTTGATCTGCGCGAGCGCGGAGCTCGGCGTCATGATGGCGACATCGATGTGGCCGCCGAGCAAAGCGAGCGCGGCATCCTGGCCGCCCTTGAATGGAACCCAAATCGACTCGAAATGAGCTTCTTGCTGCAGGCGGTAAAAGACATATTGGTGGAAGCCGGCTGACGAAAACCCGCCGACCGAGACCTGGTCGGGGTGGTCGTGAATGAAGTCGATAAAGTCCTTCATCGTCTTGAAGCGGCTGTCGCCCCTGACCGAGATCGCCGACGGTTCGCTCTGCAGCGCTGGCAAGACGGTGAATTCGTCGGCGGTGTGCTGATTATCTTTGGTCGCCATCGCGAATGACATGCTCGAGGTCGTCGACAGGATAGTGTAGCCGTCGGCCGGCTTATTGAGCAGCGTCGCCATGGCGATCGCACCTTCGCCACCCGGCCGATTTTCGACCACAAATGTCTCGCCCAGGATATCGCCGAACTGCTTGCCAAGCTGACGCATCATCACATCGAGCGGCGAGCCCGCGCTGCTCCAACAGAGCAGCCTGACGGTCGACGTCGGATAGGGCGCCGCCGCCGCTGCGGCATTCACGGCAAGCAGAATGATGGCGAGGACAGTGGTGATACGCTTCATGGCACTAACCTGTACGTGAACCCGACCTTGTTGTTTCGATGCGCCCGCTCAGGGGCCTTCGTCTTTCGGCAACCGGAAGGTCCGCGCCGGGAACTGCTGCCCGCGGGCCGCGCGCACCGCCTTCTCGTCAACATCGAGCCCCAGCCCCGGGCCTTCGGGCAGTGCGATGTAGCCATCGACGGGCTTGAGCAGATTGGGACAGAGTCGCGCACCGATTTCCTCGAACGGCAGGAAATATTCGGTGATTATGAAGTTAGGCATGCAGGCCGACGCATGCACCGTCGCCGACAGCGCCAGCGTGGTCGAATTGTAGTTGTGCGGCGAAACCGCGATCGTCTCGGTTTCCGCCTGCGCCGCGATGTACATCAGCTCGAGAATGCCACCGCAATTCGAGACATCCGGGTTGATGATGTCGGCGGCGCGCGCGCGAAAGATTGGACGAAAATCGGCCCGCGTATAGAGCGCCTCGCCAGTCACCACCGGAATCTTACTGCGCTGGCGGACATCGGCCAGCGCTTCCACGTTCTCGCATTGGCACGGCTCTTCCAGCCAGTAAGGCTTGAATTCGGCGAGCGCATCGGAGAGATCGATCGCATGCATCGGCGCCAGACGGCGGTGAATATCGAGCAGAAGGTCGACGTCGGGGCCGAGTGCATTGCGCACGGCCCGCAAGACCTTAACGGCGCGCCTGATGTGCTCCTTCGGCACGTAAGTGCGCCAGGGACCGGGCACCGGATCGAATTTGATGGCAGTGAAGCCGCTCTTGATGACGGCCTCGGCCTTTCGGGCATAGTCTTCAGGCTGTTGTAGCTTATAGCTCCAGCCGTTGGCGTAAACGCGGATTTTCGAACGGACCGGACCGCCAAGCAGATTGTACACGGGCTGCTTGGTCGCCTTGCCGGCGATGTCCCACAGTGCCTGCTCGATCCCTGAGGTCGCGCAATAAAGTTCGAGCGATCCGCGGCGCTGCGCATAATCGTCGAAGGCGATTTGAAGGATGTGCCTGATCTGGAAAGGATCGCGGCCGATCAAATAGCGGGCGAGTTCCTCGACCTGGGCGGCGACCGCGCGGTCGCGATCATATTGGCTGTACGCTTCGCCCCACCCGATGATGCCGGCATCGGTTTCAACGCGGACGAATACGAAATTCTTTCGCCAGCCGGAATGAACCGGAAGGCACTCGATATTGGTGATCTTCATGGGACTCCTACTACGCCCTTCTCCAGCTTGTCTTGCCGGTGCTTTTTGAACGATTAGGTGATCCGCATTAGCAGCAGACCAGCGGTCACTATCACAAAGACGACTGCGGTTGTGCCAAGCACAGTGGTTATGTGCCGCCAGCCAAGTCCGATAATGGTCTTGACTGAGGTGCCGAGGCCGAGCGCACCGATCGCCAGCAGCAGTCCCCAGGTCGAAGTTTGCACCAATGTGGATTTGATCGGCAGATAAACTGGCATTAGTTCCGGCATCAACGGCACAATGCTATTTAGGACGCAAAGCACAAGGAACACGATGCCGAACACCGGCACTGGCACGCGCGCCTCGCCGTGCTTGTGGCCCAGGCGGGTGAAATGCCAGCCCACGCCCAGCACGACCGGCAGCAGTAGGAATACGCGGAACAGCTTAACGATCACCGCCGTATTGCCGACCTGCACCGAGACCGCGTAGCCGGCGCCGACCACCTGAGCAACGTCGTGAATGGTGCCGCCCAGCATCACGCCGGTGGTCTGCGCATCGAAGCCGAGCAGGATGCAGAGCGGCGGATAGAGCAGC
>DAIMKK010000196.1:0-5749 GCA_036721745.1 Pseudolabrys sp.
ATTGGAAAGTGAAATTGGCGGCGCATTGTTTGAGCGAAGTCATTCGTACATTCGGTTGACCAATCTCGGACGTCTCGTACGGCCGGATTTCATCCAAATCGAGCGGTCGACCACGGATGCCAAGCGGAAAATTGTGCAATTCATGACCGCTCGCTCGACGGTAAAAGTAAACGCAGAACCGTGGAGGCAAACGTGCGTGTCGTAGCCGTGACTGTCGTGACGATCGCAGTCCTCATGATGGGCCTAGCCTTGAGTCAGACACCGGATGCGACAGCAGCGCAGAACGACCAGGCGAGCGCGCAGATCGACCCTCAGGCGCTGCAGATTACGATCGATATCAAGTCCCTTCCGGAACAGGCCGCTGGGGATTTGATCTGACGTGGCTCCGTAAATGGTAGCCGTGCGGTGCTAGCCCGCCAGCTCGCGGCCCCGCCTTGTGGCGGCGGCGATCGCCTTGGTCAGCAGCTCGTCGAAACCGCCTGGGCCCATCAGCACCTCGAGCGCGGCGGCGGTGGTGCCGCCGGGCGAGGTGACGTTCTGCCGCAAAATAGCGGCGTCGAGTTCCGAGCGATGCAGCAGTTCGCCGGAGCCGGTGACGGTTTCGCGCGCTAGCAGCGCCGCGAGATCCGGCGGCAGACCGGCGGCGATGCCGGCTTTAGTCATCGCCTCCGCCAGCAGGAAAACATAGGCCGGACCGGAGCCGGACACAGCGGTGACCGCGTCCATCAGCGTTTCATCGGCAACCCATTCGACCTTGCCGATGGCGGCCAGCAGATCGGAGGCGAGCTTGCGCTGGCGCGCGGTGACTTTCGGATTGGCGACCGCGACGCTGATGCCGCGGCCGATCGCGGCCGGCGTGTTCGGCATGACGCGCACGATCGCAGCTCCGGCTGGCAGCGATATTTGCAAGAACCGAAGCGTGCGCCCGGCCATGATCGAGAGCACCAGCGTGCTCTTGCCGACGTAAGGCGCGAGCGGCGGTACCGCCGCGGGCGCGGTTTGCGGCTTCACCGCGATCACGATCGCCGACGTCGCGCCAGCGTTGCCTTTAGGATTGAGCTTGAGCCCGCGCCGCGTCATCGCCTTTACGGCCTTGCCCGGCTGCGGCTCGATCACCGAGATTTTCCTCGGATTGAGCCCGCGCCCCAGCCAACCATCGAGCATGGCGCCGCCCATCTTGCCGGCGCCGACGAGGAGAAGGCTGCCTATCGATTTCAGCGGCTGCGGTTTGCGGCTCACGCCTCGCCCGAGGTATCGAACATGGCGGCGTCGAGCGCCTCGCGCGCGCCCTTGCCGGCCCAGACCACGAATTGGAAGGCGGTGAAATAGCGTTCGCAGGCGTCGAGCGCGGTGGCGAGCAGCGCCTCGCATTGCTTGCCAGAGGCTTCCGTGCCGCCCGCCAGCACCAGCGCGTGGCGGAACATCAAAATGCCTTCGGTGAGCCAGAGGTCGAAATGGCCGATCCACAGCCGCTCGTTGATGAGCGCAACCAACGTCTGCACTTCGGCGCGGCGGCGTTCGGGAACCCGCAGGTCGAAGGCGCAGGCCAGATGCAGCGCCTCAATGTTGCCCATCCAGGTGTAGGAGACTTGGTATTCGGTCCATTTGCCGGTCACCAAAATGGTGATCTCATCGTCGGTGGCGCGCTCGAACGACCAGTCGTTCACCGCCGCCAGATGCTCCACCACGTCGAGCGGGTTGATTCCTGGTTCGTCCGCGTAGGCGATCTGGGGCATGACGTCTCCGCTTTGCCGAATCGAAAAAAGAATGCACGCAACCACGCGCACGGCAGCAGCCGACCGGATTGTGACGCAGGGGTACGGGGACGCCTTGACGGCGGAAGCGAATCACTTAGCCAACTGACTATAACCGACGCGATTCAGCCCGCCAGAGGCATCATCGATGGCCAATGGGCCGTGATTTGCCTGTCATAGGCAACCGCGCGGAATGGAATCTCCACAGGCAATCGGGCGGGACGTTGAATCTTTCGGTGGATAACTTGCCGGAGCGAATCGGCGGTCAGTCGAACAGACTCGACACCGACTCCTCGGTCGCGGTGCGCCCGATCGCCTCGCCAATCAAAGTCGCGATCGGCAGCACGCGGATATTGCCCGCCGTGAGGACTTCCTTGGTTGGCTGAATCGAATCGGTGATCACCAGCTCCTTCAGCCGCGACTTGGCGACGCGCGCCACCGCGCCGCCGGAGAGCACGCCGTGGCTGATATAGGCGTAGACCGCCTTGGCCTTCTGCTCGAGCAAAGCCTCGGCCGCGTTCACCAGCGTGCCGCCGCTATCGACGATGTCGTCCACCAGCACGCAGGTGTAGCCGGCAACGTCGCCGATCACGTTCATCACTTCGGATTCGCCGGCACGTTCGCGCCGCTTGTCGATGATGGCGAGCGGCGCGTTGATGCGCTTGGCGAGGCCACGCGCGCGCACCACGCCGCCGACGTCGGGCGACACCACCATCACATTATCGAGCTGGAAGCGCTCGCGGATGTCGCGCACCATCACGGGCGAGGCGTAGAGATTGTCGGTCGGGATGTCGAAGAAGCCCTGGATCTGCCCGGCATGCAGGTCGAGCGTCATCACCCGGTCGGCGCCGGCCCGCGTGATCAAATTGGCCACCAGCTTGGCCGAAATCGGCGTGCGCGGCCCCGGTTTGCGGTCCTGCCGGGCATAGCCGTAATAGGGGATCACCGCGGTGATGCGGCGCGCCGACGAGCGGCGCAGCGCGTCCATGATGATGAGCAATTCCATCAAATGGTCGTTGGCCGGATACGAGGTGGACTGGATGACGAAACAGTCCGCGCCGCGCACGTTTTCCTGAATTTCGACGAACACTTCCATGTCGGCGAAGCGCCGTACCACCGCCTTGGTCAGCGGGGTCTTGAGGTATTCGGCGATCGCCTGCGCCAAGGCTGGATTCGAGTTGCCGGCGACGAGCTTGATCGCCCCGTTCTTGCCCGACATCTCAGAATCCTTTGCTACCCAGCGCCGTAGGCGCGCAGGTCATAACAAGGCGGGCAGAGGCTCGCAATACGAGTCCAAGGTATTGTGCGCAAGCTTTTGGACAGGGTGAATGAGCCCTGGATCAATGGCTCGCCGTGGCCAGCATCAGCGTTTCCCGGGCCGCTTCCGACGCAGGCCGACGCGGCGGTAGCGGGACCGGGCCGGTAGCGGCGGCCGCAGCGTCGATCGGTACCGGGTCGGCATTTGGTTGGAAAATACGGAAGATCCCGGCCGCTTCCGGCGTGGCGTCTTGCGTTCCGGCCAGCGCCAGCCGCGGCCCAAAGTCGGGCGTGCTTGGCGCGACCTCGGGCGAGGTCAGGAAGGCGGCAAGCTGGTCCATGCTGCTGCCGGCGATCCGGCGCAGCATCGCGTCGTCGGCCACCGACCAGGCGTCGCGATGCCGGCTCGATTTGCCCGATTTGGCGGTCTCCTCGCCAGCAATGCGTAGCGCGCGCCGGTCGTCGCCGTCGAACACGTCCCAGACCCAGGAGATCGTGGTCTCCCGCTTCGTCACCTTGGCGGCGAGATAACCGCGCACGCGATAGGCCGACGGGCTTTCGCGCGACATCACCGCCAAGCGACGTGTCTGCGCCTCGTTATTGAGCGCCTCCACCAGCTCGCGGAATTGGCCGGGCGGCAAGCCGTCGATGGATTCGAAGGCAACGGTGGCGCCGCGCGGCTGACCGGCCAACGTGCCGGGACGGTTGTCGGGGTCGCATGCGGCCAGCGCCGTCGCGCAACAGGCGGCCAACAGCACATGCCGAGACACGCGTCGCGCGGCGCGCAAGGCGCGTCCGCACCCACTCCACAGCATTGACACCCCTGTCGATGGCCTTTTTCTTTAAGTCCCTCGGCCTGCCTGGAGAGTAACGGCTGAGACGGCTTTGAGTCCAGACGAGCGGCTTAATCGCCCCACAAGGCGTCAATCGGCGAGCGCGATGGCATTGATATGCCGGCCGTAATCCGGCTCGCCCTGCTTGGTGGTGCGGCGGTAGCTGAAGAAGCGCCCGGGTTCGGCAAAAGTGCACAGCACGAGGTCTTCGAATGTCGCAACCCCGGCCCGTTGCACACGGTCGGCGATATAGCCGGCGAGATCGAACATGGCGTGGCCGGCGAGCTCCGACGGCGCAAAGAAGCGTGCGTTGTCCGCATCGGCTGCCAGGAAGCGCGCGACGAATTCCGGCCCGACCTCGTAGTTCGGCTGCCTGATCGCCGGCCCGAGCGCCGCCACGATGCGCGCGCGCTCGGCGCCGAGTTTTTCCATGGCGGCGACCGCCGCCTCGATCACGCCCGTGAGCGCGCCGCGCCAGCCGGTATGCGCCGCGCCGATCACGCCCGCATCGGCGTCGGCCAAGAGCAGCGGTCCGCAGTCGGCGGTCGACACGCCGATGGCGAGCCGCGGCGTGCGGGTGACGATGGCGTCAGCGCGCGGGCGGTTCTCTTGCGTCCATGGTTTGTCGGCGACCACCACGTCGGGCGAATGGATCTGATAGGCGGTGAGCAGGCGATCCGGCGAAACGCCCAGGGCCGCCGCCATGCGCGCGCGGTTTTCCGCGACCTTGTCGGGCGCGTCGTTGGAGCCGACGCCGCCGTTGAGCGTGGCATAGACGCCGTGCGAGACGCCGCCGCTGCGGGTGAAGAAGGCGTGGCGGATGCGCGCGAGCGAACTCAGAGCGGGGGCCTGCAGCATCGGTTACCGTCCGGACGAAACGTATTTCATGACCATGATCTTATCGAAAAACCGGTTTGTACGAGGGCTCAACTCATAAAGGGCCAGCCGAATACCCGCGTTGAGCGGCCAAAGTCGGCGGTTAGCTATTAGCGGACTTTCTAGCCGCACCGCGAATGTTACGCTTAACCAAAGGTTTATTCGACGACGCGATTCAATGACTTGTTCTAACAATAATTTGAAACTTCCTCAGTAATATCGGCTTTGAGCATAAATTCCGACTGCAATTCGCAATCGAATTGAACCCAGATCTGGATATGAGGCGACCATGTTTGGCAGGATGAGAAATATTTGCGTTTCGTTTCTGCTGGCGATGTCCGTCATTTTTTTCGCCGGATCGGGCGCCATCGCGCAGCATGATGCTGGCTGGCACGTTAGCAAGTCGTCGGGCGATGTCTGGGTGACTCATACGGGGGCCCAACAGGCCGCGCTTACCGACGGGGTTGTCTTGAAGGCCGGCGATACCATCCGCACGGGACAGACCGGTCGGGTCCTTCTCATGCGCGGTGAAGAGTCCATACTCATCTCGCCAAATTCGGTTATTGGCATTCCGAATGGGCAGATAAATGGCATGTCGACGACCATCATTCAGCAGGCAGGTTCGATTCTCCTCGACGTGGAGAAGCGCAACGTCAAGCATTTTGAGGTCGAGACTCCCTATCTCGCCGCCGTGGTGAAGGGCACGAGGTTCAGCGTCACGGTGAACAAAAACAACGCCAAGGTCGATGTGCTCAGGGGCCAAGTCGAGGTAACCGATTTCAAGTCCGGGCAAATTGCGACCGTTCTTCCGGGACAAACGGCGAGTATGTCGGTGCAGGGCCAGGGCGGGCTGTCGCTGAGCGGCTCAGGCACCTTGAGCCCGATCCAGCAGGGAGCACCCCGTCAATCGTCGGTGCTCCCCCTGACGGGCGCGACTGAAGGCGCCGCGCCACTGGACGATACCACGAAAGGACCTAGGCCGTGTGGACGGATTTAGCTGAGTATTAGGGGGATTCCCAAATCACTTTT
>DAIMKK010000197.1:0-5706 GCA_036721745.1 Pseudolabrys sp.
CGCGGGCTGGCTCTTTTTTGAACACGCGGAGCAAGGATGGCGCTAGAGAGCGGCATAAGTGACGGCTAAAACGGACATGCCGGTCAGGTCCGCCAACATCCGCGCTCGGGGGTAACGCGGCCGTGCCGCACGGCGTGTTTTATGCGTGTACGCCCTAGCCGGCGCTGATATTCAATTCCCGCACCAGCCGCTCGTATTTCACCGAGTCCGCCTTGGCGAGTTTGCCGAGCTTTTCCGGTGTGCCACCGAGCGCACGGGCCTTCCGTTATTTTTTCTTGGAAACCTTCTTCTTCACCGGCGGGGCCGCCGCGGCGGCCGCGGCTTCCTCGGCCTCGCGCGCCATGCGCAACGCGCGCAGCCGCGTGGTTTTGGCGCGCATGGCGACGGCGCTGTTTTCGTAGTCAAGCATCGCGCGCTTGCCTTCCTCGGCCTGCCGCAGCTTTCTGAATTGGCTGTTGGCGGCGTTCTTGTTGCTATTGTCTGCCACTCACAATCTCCATGGCTCGAATGTTTCGGGTACCAATAACGGCCGCGCGCGCCATACCGGCGCGGGGCCTATATCCCGGCGGCTTTTCGCAATGCGGCGTTGATGCGGTCTTGCCAGCCCGGACCGTCTTGTTGGAAGTGATCTAAGATGTCGCGGTCGATACGCAAGGATACGAGCTCCTTAACGCCCGGCAGCGACGGGCTTTTCGGCAACGATTCCGGCGGCTTGGTGGTCGCCGCCTTGAACGCCATTTCGGCCGCGTGCCGCGAATCGGTTGGATGCCTAGCCATTGCTGGAGTTCTAGCACGCCCGCCGGCCCGCCGGAGCGGCAAAATCCAAGTTGCACGCATGGCGTGCATCATGCAGTATGCCGGTTGTGGGGGTGGGGTGTGGTTGCCTTGCGTGAGTGTTTCCTTGGCTATATGGCCGGCGCGGGGCTGCTGCTCGCCGGCTGCGCTGGGCATGATCCTTACGTCAACGGCGCTTTCGGCAAAATCGGCGAGTGGAGCACCGAAAAGCACACCGACCGTGTCACCGGTGCTCCCATATCGAACTCGTTTCTGATCACACGCAAGGTTTCCTATGGCGCCATACTGATTCCGCCGCCGGCACGCCTGCAGTTGATCTGCTTCAAGGAGCAGCCGGCCGTCGTCGTCAGCTTCGACTTCAAAATAGGCTCGACCCGCAACGCCGAGGTCGCTTATCGTTTCGATGAAAAGCCCGGGCACGAGCCGCACGCGCGGATTGTCGACGACCATAAGACTGCGCTGATCGACGACCCCAAGGAGGTGGCGCAGTTCACCAACGAACTAGCGACCTCCGAAAATCTCTACCTGCGCATTCGCGCACTCACTGCACCACCATCGCCGAATTCGCGGTTACCGGCGCGGCGCCGATGATCGCCACTGCCTATGCGAATTGCCCGCTGAACGCCGCCGCGCGCAGTAATGCTTCAGCGCGTGCACGCCAAGCGGACGACGACGACGATTGAGCCGACGCGCTCACTGCCACAGGCGGTCGGAGGCCCATTTGGCTTCCGGAATCTCCGGCCCGATCGTGTAGCGAAACGACACCACTGTCATGTGATCCGGACTCGCCGTGCAGGTGAACGAGAGCGCATACCATTTTCCGCGGCTGCGGAAGGCGCCGCCCTCAGCTTCGATGGTGTGCTCACGAATGCGCGGCTCCGTCGTGGCACTCGCCACCGCGCGGTCGGGACGGAAACTTCCTGTTTCCTTGCGGATGCGCGCCATCGCGGTGTAGTCGCAGAGCTGTTCGAGCCGCTCGTCCGGCGCCAGCATCTGCAGTGCATGCTGGAACCGGTTTTCGGCGGCCGTGGCCGGCGCCGTCGCCAGCAGAACCGCGCCGATCGCCCATCCGAACGCTCGCATGCAATTCCTTCCAACGTGCCGCGTGAGCCCCGGCCATTAAGGCCGCCGCCGCCGCGCAAGGCAACGCCCGCGGCTGCTTTGTCCCAGACAAAATGCCAGGCCGCGCCTGCCTATTTCGCCCGTTTATAATAATTCGACGCGCTGCCGCGCCCGCCGGCTACGTTGTGATTGGTGTTGACGAATTCGTCGGCGGTGAGCTTGTCGATGCTGCGTTCCTGCGCCTCGCCCTGCCAATTTGGATACGTGGCCGACACGATTTTGTAGGTAACCGTCTTTTTCGCTTCGTCGACGCTGTAATCGCCGAACACCGAGATGCTGCGCCGCATAATGGCGGCATATTCTTCCGGCGTGCCAGTCAGCCGATTGCCGCTGGCGATCTTCGGCACGTCGCCGGCGACATGAATTTGGGCGAAGTGGCCATCCGCCGTGAAGATCAAGACGCCCTTCGGCGTCTCGCCGATTGGAAACGATTTCTTGCCGGCGGGCGCGACCACCTCGGCCACGACGAAGTTCCAGGTCCCCACCATCTGATCGCGCAAGCTCTTCTGCTGCGCGCCGGCCTGACTGCCCGTCAGCGCGACCGCAAGCACGGCCAATATCCGAATGCCGTTCACGTCGTCACCCTCAGCTATATTTCGGATCGCGATCGAGCAGCTCGATCGAAATTCCCTGCGGCCCGCGCAGGAAGCAGATCTTGATGCCGGGCCGCGGCGAATGCGGCTCCTTGGTGAACTCGACGCCCTTCGCCTTGAGATCCGCCGCGATAGCGTCGATACCGGAAACCGCCAGCCCGAAATGGTCGAGCCCCTGATAGGGCGTGGTGGGCGCGGCATTGACGCCGTCGCCAGCGTTGACCTGCGCGAGGAAGATGTTGGCGCCGCCAAGCTTCATGTCGATGCGCGGCTTGCCCAGTTGCGTGCTGCGGGTGATCTGCGCGCCGAACATGCGCTCGAACCATTGCGCGGTCGCTTCCTGATCCGGCGTGCGCAGATGGATGTGATCCCAGGTAAAGGTCGCCATGGCGTTTCTCCCGTTGTGCCGTTTTGCCGCAATTTAGCGCATAGGCGGCGGCCGGGCGCAACGGGGGCATCCTCCTGCGACACCGTTGCAAGCCCCGGTTGATCCAAATCAACGCCGAAACCTCGCCGGCGCGCAAGTTGCCGGTGTCATCCAAAGGAGAATGCCATGATGTGGTGGTGGAACGATGGACCGGGACCTTGGATACCTTTCGGGCCGGTCATCTTCATCGTGATGATTTTCGCCTGCTTCGTGATGATGATGTTCATGATGCGCGGCCGTCACGGCGGCCGCGGCGGTGCGCTCGACATCCTAAAGCAGCGCTTCGCGCGCGGCGAAATCGACAAGACCGAATACGAAGAACGCCGGCGCCTACTGGACGCCTGAGCATGAGCAGCCCGCAACCCGGCGACCAGATCTACATTTGCCCGATGCACAAGGCCGTGCGGCAGGCCGGGCCCGGCAAGTGCCCGAAATGCGGCATGGCGCTGCAGCCGGAAGGCACGCGCTTCGGCATGGTCCGGCACATGTTCTCGAACCCGCTGCCTTTGGTGGTGATGGGCGCGATTATGGCTGTGCTGATGATAGCCGCGATGATGATGCGCTGACCGCAGCGCCGCGCGCGCGCAAGCTCATCTGCAAGGCGACGGCAAACGCCGGCAGAATGAACAGCGGGCCGAACACGATTCCGGTCAGATGCTTGAGCGCCGCCGCCACCAGCGGCAGCAGCAGCAGAAAACCGCAGCCAATCTGCAGCGCGCGCTCGGACGCGGAGGTCTCGACCGGTTGCTGCCACAGCCAGGCCACCACCATCGCGCCGAACACCAAATCGTAGTCGACGAAATAAGGCGTCGCCAGGCAGGCGCCGAGCAGCAGCACGGCATTCTTGAGCGCGGCGGGCGTCTGCTTGAACCACACGATGGCGACGGCAAGACAAGCGAAGGCGCCGAAAGCGCCCTGCACCCAATAGGCGGTCGCCGCCGAGGCTCCCAGTGAGCGAGCCGCGGTGAACACCGAGATCATGCGCGCCGGGATGTCGTCTTCCAGAATGACGTGCCGGTACGCCGTCATGTTGCGCAGGTACTGCACCCATACCTCGGTGCCGAACGCCAGCCAGCTCAGGCCCAGAATGAGCCCGACCGTCACCGAGGCGGCCGCGATGGCGCGCCATTGCCGCCCGGCCACCAGCGCGACCGGCAGCAGAAGCGCGAGATGCGGTTTGTAGATCATCGTCCCGAACAAGCTGCCTGCGAGATAAGGCCGCCGCTCGAGCAGGCTGAGGCCGCCGCCGAGCAGCGCCGCCGTCCAGCAACCGTTCTGTCCGGCCACCGCGTTGATCAGCACCGCGGGCGCGGCGAGCGCGAGCAGCAAGACGCCGCGTGCCGGCATTGCGAGTTTGAGCGCGCGATAGAACGCGTACCAGCTCGCCGTCAGCCACACGAACAGCGCCGGCACGTAAGGGATGAGCGCGAAGGGCGCGGTGAGCAGCAGCAAGACCGGCGGGTAGCCGTAGATGCGGCCGTCGAGCGAGGGGCCGACGATGGATTCTTGAAACGCATGGAAGGCGTGCAGATCGTAGATTTCGGCGACGCGGCCATGCAGCGCCAGATAGGCGCCGGACCAGAAGTTGATCCAGTCGTCGCCGAACGGCCGGCCGGCCGCGTCGGCCAGGCGATCGTACGTCTGCCGAAAGAGATCGAAAAAATAGCCGAACAGCGCCGCGGCAACGAAGGCGCGCGCCACGGTGATAACGATACGAGGGACGGCGGCTGTTCGCATGGCGCGATGAAACGCCCGTGCGGTTAGAATAGGGTTAATTCGACCGGTCATAGGCGCGCGACCGGGCCTTCATCGATTTTTAGACTTGCAACACTAGCTTGCGGGCAGCGGCCAACCCGAGCGCGCCCGATGTCCTCGTCAGCGGCCTATCCGGCAGTATCCCGAGATCCCCGGCTGGAAAGCCGGATTATGCTCGTGCTGATCTGGTCCGTCGCGGTCGTGACGCTGCTCGCAACCTCCGGCATCCAGCGTGTCGACCGACGATGCCATGCGGCTGGTCGAGGTGCGCGATTTCCTGGCCGGGCAAAACTGGTTCGACCTCACGCAATACCGCCTCAATCCGCCGGACGGCGTCGTGATGCATTGGTCGCGCCTGATCGACCTGCCGCTCGCACTGCTGATCCGCGCCAACGAGACGCTGCTGCCGGCGGCGCTTGCCGAGCGCATCGTCTTGACGGCGTGGCCGACGGCGCTGCTGTTGGTGTTCTTCGCCGGCGTCTTGCGGCTGGCGCGCGAACTCGCCGGCGACACCGCGGCGCGCGTGGCGCTGATTTTCGCCGCGCTGATGGCGCCGGTGCTGCAACATTTCCGTTCCGGCGCGATCCATCATCACGGCGTGCAGATCGTGCTGATGATCTGGGCGCTGGTACTATTCGTGCGCATGCCGGCGCGGCCGCGCGAGGCGGCGCTTGCCGGCCTGCTCGGCGCGCTGTCGGTCGCCATCGGGCAGGAAATGGTGCCGGCGGTCGCGACGCTCGCCGTCATCGTCGCTATGCGCTGGGTGGTCGAAGGCGAGTGCTGCTCGCACTCGCGATCGAAGCCGGCGCGCCGCAATGCCTCGCTGACCCCTACGCGCAACTCGATCCGCGCCTCGCCAGCCAATGGCTCGCCTCGGTTTCCGAGGCGCACAATCTCGCCTCGGTGCTGCGCGACATGCCGCACCACGTGCCCGCCTACTTCGGCATTCCGCTGGCCGCGCTCGTCCTCGGCGTCATCCGCTGCCGCCGCGAAACCGGCCAGCAGCGCTGGAAC
>DAIMKK010000198.1:0-5685 GCA_036721745.1 Pseudolabrys sp.
CTCGGCGACACGGCCTATGCGGAGTTCTGCGCCACCGGCAAGAAGATCGACGAACGGCTGGCTGCGTTGGGCGGAAAGCGCGTGGTCGATCGCGTCGATTGCGATCTCGATTTCGCTCAGCCGGCGTCAGCCTGGATCGGCGACGCGCTGAAAGTTCTCACGCCGCCCGATGCGAATCGTGGCCGGGTCATCGAGGTCGATTTCGGCAAGCCGGCGTCAGCGCCCAATACCGATATCGTCGAAGCCGAGATCAGCGAGCACGTGAACCTGAATTCTTCTCGCTCGAACAAGGAAACCATTCACCTCGCGCTCACCTTTGAAGGTGGGGCGCCGGCTTACGAGCCGGGCGACTCGCTCGATCTCTATGCCGAGAACGATCCGGCCTATGTCGATGAGCTATTGAAGCTCGCCGGGCTTGCCGGCGACGACAAATTGCGCGCCGAATTCATCAAGACGCGCGACGTGACGACGTTGTCGCTCAAGACCGTGGAAACCTACGCGGCGCAGACTGGCCACCAACACGTCAAGGCGCTCATCGCCGACGGCCACGCCAAGGAATGGATGGTGGGCCGCCAGCTCATCGATTTGATCGCCACCTTCCCGATCGCGCTCACCGCCGACCATCTGCGCGCGGTGACGCGGCCGCTAGCGCCGCGCGCCTATTCGATCGCGTCGTCGCGCCGCGAAGTCGGCGAGGAAGCGCATCTGCTGATTTCCGCTGTGCGCTATGAGAGCCACGGCCGCGCCCGCAAGGGCGTCGCCTCCAATTACGTGGCCGAGCGGCTCAAGCGCGGCGGCCGCGTGCGGGTGAAGCTCAAGCCCAACAAGCATTTCGGGCTGCCGGCTTCGGAAAAAGACATCATCATGGTCGGCCCCGGCACCGGCGTTGCGCCGTTCCGCGCCTTCGTGCAGGAGCGCCGCGCGACTGCGGCGAAGGGCCGGAGCTGGCTGTTCTTCGGCGACCGCCAGTTCACCCACGATTTCCTCTACCAGCTCGACTGGCAGGATGCGCTCAAGGACGGCGCGCTCACCCGCATGGACGTCGCCTTCTCGCGCGACACGCCGGAAAAGATATATGTCCAGCACAAAATTTGGGAAAAGCGCCGCGACCTGATCGAATGGCTCGACGGCGGCGCCAACTTCTACGTCTGCGGCGACGCCAAGAATATGGCAAAAGACGTGCGCACCACGCTGGTGCGCGCCTATGCCGACGTGAAGGCGCTGTCGCCGGAAGCAGCCGAAGCCGCGGTGGCGGGCCTGGAGCGCGACAAGCGCTACCTGCAGGACACCTATTGATCCTGCGCCGATTGGAAGACCAATGACCGATGAAGTCTCGCGCAACGAGCGCATCAAGGAGGCGAGCGATTACCTGCGCGGTACGCTGGCCGAGGGTTTAGCTGAGGAGATCACCGGTGCGATCGTCGAGGACGACCAGCAACTGGTGAAATTCCACGGCATGTATCTGCAGGACGACCGCGACCTGCGCTCCGAGCGCACGCGCAAGAAGATGGAGAAGGCCTTCGCCTTCATGATCCGCGTGCGCATTCCCGGCGGCGTGCTCAACGCCAGACAATGGCTGGCGCTCGACCAGGTCGCGCGCGATTACGGCAACGGCACCATCCGGCTGACCACGCGGCAGACGGTGCAGCTACACGGCATCATCAAGTCGAACTTGAAGGCGACGCTGAAGGCCATTGACGCCGTGCTGCTCAATTCGATCGCCGCCTGTGGCGATATCAACCGCAACGTCATGTGCAATGTCCTTGCCGAGCAGTCGGGTGCGCACGCGGCGGCCATCGAGCTTGCCCGCGCCGTCTCGGATCATCTGTTGCCGCGCACGCCGGCCTATCGCGAGATTTGGCTGGACGGCGAAAAAATCGCCGGCGGCGAGGATGAGGTGGTGGAGCCGATCTACGGCAAGACCTATTTGCCGCGCAAATTCAAGGTCGTGGTGGCGGTACCGCCGTCGAACGATGTCGACATATTCGCGCACGATCTGGGGTTTATCGCCATCCTCGACGACAAGGGCGGCGTGGCCGGCTGGAACGTCACCGTGGGCGGCGGCATGGGCATGACCCATGGCGAGCCTGACACCTATCCTCGCACCGCCGACGTGATGGGCTTTTGCGCGACCAAAGATGCGGTAGCGATCTCCGAGGCCGTCGTCACCGTGCAGCGCGATTGGGGCGACCGCTTAAACCGCAAGCATGCGCGGCTGAAATACACCATCGAGGACCGCGGGCTCGATGCTTTTCGCGCCGAGGTCGAGAAGCGCGCCGGCCGGTGACCGCTACGGCTGGAGCGATGGCGCCGACGGCCGCAGCCATCTCACGCTGTTCGTGCAGAACGGCCGGCTGCTCGATAACGCCAACGCCAAGCAAATGTCGGCCTTGCGCGCGATCGCGCAAAGTCATGACGGCGATTTCCGCATCACGCCCAATCAGAACCTGATCGTCGCCAATATTCCGGCCGAACGGCGGACCGAGATTCACTGGATCGCCAAGGGAGCGGGGTTGCTCGCCCCCTGGTCCGGCCTGCGGCGCAATTCCATGGCTTGCGTTGCGCTGCCGACTTGCGGCCTCGCGCTTGCCGAAAGCGAGCGCTATCTACCCGATTTGATGACCGCGCTGGACGAGCGACTCGCCGCGCACAAATTGTCCGCCGACGACATCGTCATCCGCATGACCGGCTGCCCGAACGGCTGCGCGCGGCCGTATTTGGCGGAAATCGGTTTGGTCGGCAAAGGGCCCGGCCGCTACAACCTCTATCTCGGCGCCGCCTTCGATGGCTCGCGCATGAACAAACTCTATGCCGAGGACCTGGAGCACGCGGATATCATCGCCGCGCTCGATCTGATCTTCGCGGTATATGCCGCCGGGCGGCAGAAGGGCGAGCGCTTCGGCGATTTCACTATTCGTGCCGGCTTCGTCGCATCAACCGGTAATGGCCGCGATTTCCACGCCAATGTAGGCCAGCAAGCCGGACGCGCGGCGCGGTGAGCCCTGTGCGACGGGTTGGCGGAACTTTGCCTACATTCTCAACCAGCGTTGCTGCTTTGCAAGGCAAATGCCCAAACAATGTTCCATTGAGTGAAAATAGTGTAAATATATCAACATCTTTCAAGCTGGCACGGCTCTTGCTGCTTTGCAGCGCAGATAACACCGCGGCCGGCCGAATTGTACTGCGCACCGATCTCGGCGACCGCCAAAAAAGGGAGTCGAGAAATGGACTATGTGAAGCCAGTCGACGTCGCCAGCGCCATGGTCGAAACCGGGCGCCGCAAGCTCGCTCTGTCGCCCACCGATCTGCTCATTCGCGGCGCGCTCGCCGGAAGCATCCTGGCCGCGGCCACCAGCCTTGCTATTACCGGCACGGTGCAAACCGGTCAGCCGTTGGTCGGCGCGCTGATCTTTCCGGTCGGCCTCATCCTCATCGTGCTGCTCGGTCTCGACCTGGTGACCGGAAGCTTTGGCCTGCTGCCGCTGCCGTGGCTCGAACGCGATGTCAGCAGCTCAGCGATGTTGTCCAACTGGGGTTACGTCTTCCTCGGCAATCTGATCGGCAGCGCCGCCTATGGCGGTCTGCTCGCGATCGCGCTGACCAATTTCGGCACGGCAGCGCCGGCGGGAGTCGCCGCCAAGATCATCGCGATCGCGGAGGCCAAGACCATCGGCTACGCGGCCATCGGTCATGCCGGACTGATCACCGTCTTCGTCAAGGCGATCCTGTGCAACTGGATGGTCTGCCTCGCCATCGTCGCGACCATGACCACCAACTCGACCATCGGCAAAATCGCCACCGCCTATATGCCGGTGTTCATCTTTTTCGCGCAGGGCTTCGAGCACTCGGTGGTCAACATGTTCCTCATCCCGACCGGGATGATGATGGGCGCCAAGATCTCGGTCACGGATTGGTGGCTGTGGAACCAGATTCCGGTCACGCTCGGCAATCTGGTCGGCGGCTTCATCTTCACCGGCCTGGCGATTTACATGACGCACAAGCCGCGCAAGGCCGTCGCCCCGCTGACCATGCCGACGCAGGTGCCGGCGGAATGACGACGGAAGCCGGCGTCGATCTCAAGCTGGCGGGCACAACGGCAACCGGCGACTTCGAGCCCGAACAGAAGCGCTATCTGGAAGGCTTTGCCGCCGGTCTGCAGATCGCCAAGATCGCGAAAGGGCTCGCCAGTTCGGCCGCCGGGCTGGCGGGGGCGCTTGCTGCGCCCGCGCCGGAGCCGGTCGGTCCCGATGCGCCCGCGCTCAAGGCGCAGGACCGCGTGCTCAAGGCCGGCGGCAAGCTGTCGGACCCGGAGAAGTTCAAGCGCGAGCAGCATCCGTTCGACACCTACGAGCGGCTGAAGGAGCACGCCGCCAAGAACCAATACCCGAAGCCGCCGGACAATTTCCGCTGGCGCTTCTTCGGGCTGTTCTACGTGGCGCCGAACCAGAATTCCTTCATGTGCCGGCTGCGCATGCCGAACGGCATTCTCAAAGCCGCGCAATTTGCCGGTGTCGCCGATTTGGCCGAGCGCTATGGCGGCGGCTACGCCCACGTCACCACCCGCTCCAATCTGCAGATCCGCGAGGTCGAGGCCAAAAATGCGGTCGCCATGATCGAAGCGGTGCAGGACATCGGCCTGTGCTCGCGCGGCTCGGGCGCCGACAATATCCGCAACGTCACCGGCGGGCCGACCGCCGGCATCGACCCGCAGGAACTGATCGACACGCGCCCCTATACGCGCGAGTGGCACTTTCACATTCTCAACGACCGCTCGCTCTACGGCCTGCCGCGCAAGTTCAATGTCGGCTTTGACGGCGCCGGAATCATTCCGGTGCTGGAGGACACCAACGATATCGGCTTCCAGGCGGTGGCGGTGAAAGACGGCTTCGGGCTCGCGCCTGGCGTCTGGTTCCGGCTCTGCCTGGGCGGGCTCACCGGGCACAAGAGTTTCGCGGGCGACACCGGCGTGCTGGTCAAGCCGGCCGACGCCACGCTGGTGGCCGACGCGGTAGTGCGTGTGTTCATCGATCACGGCGACCGCACCGACCGCACCAAGGCGCGGCTCAAATATGTGCTCGACAAGATGGGGGTCGAGAAATTCCTCGGCCTGATGGAAGAGAAACTCGGCCGCAAGCTCGACCGCGCCGTGCCGGGCGCGATGGCGCCGCGGCCGCCGTTCTCGCGCACCGCGCATCTCGGCATTCACGCGCAGAAGCAGGACGGCCTCAACTGGATCGGCGTGGTCGTGCCCGTGGGCCGCCTGACGGTCGCGCAGATGAAGGGCCTCGCCGACATCGCATGCGAACTGGGCGACGGCGATATTCGACTCACGGTTTGGCAGAATCTGCTGATTTCCGGCGTGCCTACGGCCAAACTGGACGAGGCGCAAGCGAAGATCGAAGGGCTCGGCCTTGCGATCGAAACCAACGCGATCCGCGCCGGGCTGGTCGCCTGCACCGGCAATACCGGTTGTAAATTCGCCGCTTCCGATACCAAACGCCACGCCGAGGAGATCGCGCGCTGGTGCGAGACGCGCGTGCCGCTCGACACGCCGGTCAATATCCATCTCACCGGCTGCCATCATTCCTGCGCGCAGCATTTCGTCAGCGAGATTGGCCTGCTCGCTTGCAAGGTCGAGGTCGGCGAGGACGCCGAGCCGGTCGAGGGCTATCACCTGCTGATCGG
>DAIMKK010000199.1:0-3288 GCA_036721745.1 Pseudolabrys sp.
CCGCAAATCGGTCTCGGCACCATGACCCTGAAGGGGAACATTTGCGTGCAGGCAGTAAAGACCGCGCTGCAGCTCGGCTACCGCCACATCGACACCGCCGCCTTCTACGGCAACGAGGTGGAGAACGGCGAGGGCCTGCGCGCCTCCGGCGTCAAGCGCGAAGACGTGATGATCTGCACCAAAGTGCGCGAGAACAATCTGCTGCCGGAAAATTTCAACAAGTCGCTCGATCAGAGCCTGACCAATCTAAAATTGTCCTATGTCGATCTGCTGCTGATCCATTGGAACAACAAAGACATCCCGTTCAAGACCAGTATCGCCGCGCTCTGCGCGGCCAAGAAGGACGGCAGGGCCAAGCAGGTCGGCGTCGCGAATTTCACCACCACGATGCTGGACGAGGCCTGGTCGGTGACGACCGAGCCGCTGGTCTGCAACCAGATCGAGGTGCATCCTTTCATCAACCAGGACAAGGTGCTAACGGCCAGCAAGAAGCACGGCATGGCGGTGGTCGCCTATGTGCCGATCGCGCGCGGCAAGGTGCCGGGCGCCGAGGCGCTCGAACGCATCGGCAAGGCGCACGGCAAGACCGCCGCGCAGGTGTCGTTGCGCTATCTGGTGCAACTCGGCCTCTGCGCGATCCCGCGCACGGCGAACCCGGCACACCTGAAGGAAAATCTCGACGTGTTCGGCTTCAACTTGTCGGACGCCGAGATGGCCGAGCTCAAGAAGCTCAACGCCACCAATATGCGCGTGGTCAATCCGCCGCACGCGCCGGTGTGGGATACGCCATGATGCGATCGGTCCTGCTCGTCGCCGCGCTCATCTTGAGGGCGGCGGCATTTGCCCAGGACAAGCCGGCTGCGAAGGATGTGGCGGTGATCGAAAAATGCATCAAGACCAAGACCGGCCGTCATTGGGCCTGGGAACGGTGCATCGGCATCATTTCCGAACCATGCACGAAAAACGAAGAGTCGATGTCGCCGTCTGAGGTCATCGCCTGCGAGGACCGCGAGCGGGCGGTGTGGGACAGTATTCTGAACGAGAGTTACCGCCGCCTGCGCGAGGCGCTCGACGATGAGCAAAAAGGCAAGCTGCAAGAGATGCAGCGCGCCTGGATGGCGTCGCGCGACAAGACCTGCGCGTTCCTCTACGACTATTTCCAGGGAACGATGGTCAACCCGATGATCGCAGCGTGCTTGAGCCGCGCGACCGGGATGCAGGCCTTGTACCTGCGCGGCTTTGCCGACGACGTCGCCGAAAGAAAATGAAGGCTTGAGATGCACTCGGTCGAAGCCAAGGGTTTCAAGATCCCGATCATCGGTCTCGGCACCTGGACGCTGCAAGGCCGCGACTGCGCGCGCCTGGTCGAGCAGGCGATCCGCGTCGGCTATCGTCACATCGACACCGCGCAGATGTACGATAACGAGCGCGAAGTGGGCGAGGGGGTGCGCGCCTCCGGCAATCGCAACGAGGTGGTGGTCACTACCAAGGTGCAGCCGCAATGGTTGGCGCCGCACGATCTCGAACGCTCGGTGAAGCAAAGCCTGGCGCAGTTGCGGCTCGATATCATCGACCTGTTGCTGATCCACTGGCCGAACCCGCGCGTGCCGCTGGCGGAAACGCTCGGCGCCATGGCGAAGATGAAACGCGAGGGCTACACGCGGGCGATCGGGGTATCGAACTTCACGGTCGCATTGCTCGACGAAGCGATAAAAGTGTCGAGCGAGCCGCTGGTCTGCAATCAGGTCGAGTGCCATCCCTATCTCGACCAGGACAAGGTGATCGCGGCCTGCCGCAAGCACGGCATGGCGATGGTGGCATACAGCCCGATCGCGCGCGCCCAGGCCAAAGGCGACGAATTGCTCGCGCGCATCGGCAAGGCTCATGGCAAGAGTGCAGCGCAGGTTTGCCTGCGCTGGCTCACCCAGCAGGGCATCGCGGTGATCCCGCGAACCAGTAAGATCCAACGGCTGAAGGAAAATCTTGCGATTTTCGATTTCGAATTGTCCGATACCGAGATGAAGGAAATCGCCGCGCTCGCCCGCCCGGGCGGCCGCCTCGTCGATTGGGTCTATTCGCCTAAGTGGGATTGAACAGTGGCCCCTGACGTCAGCTCCGACAATGCCCTCGTCATGTTCTCCGGCGGGCAGGATTCGACCGTGTGCCTGGCCTGGGCGCTGGAGCGCTTCGCGCGCGTGGATACCGTCGGTTTCGACTACGGCCAGCGCCACAGGATCGAGCTCGACGTTCGCCCGCGCATCCGCGAGCGGCTGGCGGCGCTCAAGTCCGAATGGAAGACGCGGCTGGGCGAGGACCACGTCATCAAGCTCGACGCGCTGGCCGCCATATCCGACAGCGCGCTCACCCGCGAAACGACAATCGAACTCGCCGACAACGGTCTGCCGACCACCTTCGTGCCCGGCCGCAATCTGATTTTCTTCAGCTTCGCCGGCGCGCTCGCCTATCGGCGCGGCGCCCGTCATATCGTCGCCGGCATGTGCGAGACCGACTATTCCGGCTATCCGGATTGCCGCGACGACACCGTCAAAGCCATGCAGGTGGCGCTTGGCCTCGGCATGGACAGACGCATCGTCATCGATACCCCGCTGATGTGGATCGACAAGGCGGCGACCTTCGCCATGGCCGAGGAAATCGCGGGACAGCCATTCCTCGAGCTCGTTGTCGAGGACACCCATAGCTGCTACTTGGGCGACCGCACGCAGCGTCACGACTGGGGCTATGGCTGCGGCGAGTGCCCCGCCTGCCAGTTGCGGCGCCAAGGATTTGCGACATTCATGAGCCGGCGAAAGACGACAAGAACATGAGCGGCGTAGAAAAGCAGAAGAACATCGAAGGTGTGGTTTTTCTGGTCCTGTTCTGCCTGACCATTCCGCTGGCCAATTGGATGATCGGCCACGTCGGCACGGTTTGCGTGCCCAACGGCCCCTGCCTGCTGCCGGTGACGCCCCATCTGATGGCGCCATCCGGCGTGCTGATGATCGGCGCTGCTCTTGTGCTGCGCGACCTTGTACAGCGACGTCTGGGCGTCGAATTCGGCATTGCGGCGATCGTCGCCGGCGCTGCGATTTCCGCAGGGTTGGCGCCGCCGTCTCTGGTGCTGGCCTCGGCGGCCGCCTTTTTGCTCTCCGAATTCGCCGACTTCGCGGTCTATACGCCGCTCGCGCGCCGCCGCCTTGTTCTGGCGGTGTTCGCCTCAAGTCTGCTTGGTCTTGTCGTTGATTCAATCGTGTTCTTGTGGCTTGCCTTCGGCTCGCTCGACTTCCTGGC
>DAIMKK010000199.1:3298-5634 GCA_036721745.1 Pseudolabrys sp.
GCTCTGGATGGTGCTGCTCGCCACCCCATTTGTCGCCTATCTGCGCCGCCGCGACGAGCGGCTCGGCCTGAACCCCACCTGAGGGATCACAATGACCTCCACGCTCGAAACGCTTGTCAACGTCACCACCGGCACCATCACCACCATGCTCTTGAAGAAGGGCATCCGTCGCTCCTGGATGGCGGGCGCCATGCCGTTCGGCTTTTCCGGCAAGCGGGTGGTCGGCCCGGCCTTCACGTTGCGCTTCGTGCCGGTGCGCGAGGATTTGGCGACGCCGGAGAGCTGGTCGAAGCCGATCTCCACCCGCAGCGCGATCGAAGCCATGCCGGAAAACTGCGTGGTGGTGGCCGACGCCATGGGTGTCACCGGCGCCGGTATTTTCGGCGATATCCTGTGCATGCGCATGGTCAAGCGCGGCGTCTCGGCGCTGATCACCGACGGCGTAATGCGCGACAAGCACGGCGTCATCGCCACCGGCCTGCCGGTCTGGTGCGGCGGCGTGGCGGCGCCCGCCTCGGTCAACCAGCTCACCTTCGTCGGCTGGAACGAGCCGATCGGCTGCGGCGGCTGCGCGATCTTTCCCGACGACATCATCGTCGCCGACGACGACGGCGCCGTGGTGATTCCGGCCGCGCTTGCCGATTTCGTCGCCAGCGAAGGGGCCGAGCACGAGCTCATGGAATCCTGGCTGGTTCAGGAAGTGGAGAAGGGCGCCAAGCTGCCCGGCCTCTATCCGCCCAATGACGAGAACAAGAAGCGCTACGAGGCCTGGAAGAAGTCGCGCTGATCTTGCTCGGACCGCGACGGACAGGCCGTTCATAAAACCGTGATATTCTTTTTTGGTAGGGCGATTCGCAGCCCGGGTTCGCGTCAGCGTGCTCGTGCGTCGTCGCGGTCACGCGATGCCAACAGGGGGGCTGCCCATGGCTTTGCAGATTCATACCACGCGTCCCGATGCGCCGGACGAACCGGCTGCGGATCGGCTCGGCGCGCTCTATCCCGATTGGAGCGAGCACCTCGTCACTATCGTCGCCGCCGGCCTGGCGGTGCTGATCGTGGCGCTTATCGCGGTCGTGATGGGGATGGCCTAGCGTTTCGACCGCGCACGGTTTGCATGCGATTTGTCAGGTCGCGTCCTGACCTGGCGGCGGCGATTGCGAAAATGCCAGGCGCGCATCCGAGGTGAATTGCCGCCGCCACATCACGATCACGATGCCGGTGGTGGTGAGTGCCAGCGGCAGCGGCCCTAAGAACCAGCCGAGATAACCGAGCGCAAAGAAGAACGCGCGCTGGCCGCGGTTGAAATGGCGGCCGGCATCGGCGCAGAGCCGCGCCGCGCGATGCGCGAAGGCCTGCGCTTCCGCGCTGTCCTTTTCCGCCGGCGGCGGCGCCGCGCCGACCATGATGGCGAAATAGTTGAACAGCCGGTACGACCAGGCGAATTTGAAGAAGGCATAGACGAAGATGATGGCGAGTCCCATCGTCTTCACCTCCCACAATTCCGCCGACTGTGCGACGCCGAACGGTAGCGCGGACATGACCGTCAATATCTGCTCGGTCGAGCGCAGCAGCGTCAAAGTGCCGCCGATTGCGATCAGGCTAGTGGAGGCGAAGAACGCGGTGCCGTTCTGCAGCGCGGCGGTGACCTGGGCATCCACCATGCGCATCTCGCGCGCCAGCAGGCGCTCCATCCACGCGTCGCGATAGAGGTTCATCATCGCGTTGAGGCCTCTGCGGCCTTTGGCGGACTTCTCGATCAGCAGCGAATAGCCAAGCCAAACGCCGACGAACCAGGCGAAGGCCAGCAGGTCCGGTAGGGTGAAAGCCGCCATGGGCGCCGCTCCTGGACTGCATGGTGCCCGCTCTCACCGCGCGCTTCAACCGCCAGCTTGAGCGCGTGCCCGGGGTCTGCCACCATGAGCGCAAAGGAGACTTTCATGCCGCAAAACATCACTACCGGCTACCGCGCTTTGGTGGACGCCGCCAATAAAGAGGTTGAGACGCTGGCGACCGAGGAGGCGATCAAGCTTGTCGGTAGCGATAGCGTGGTGCTGGTCGACATCCGCGACGTCCGCGAATTGGCGCGCGAGGGCAGGGTGCCGGGCGCCGTGCATTGCCCGCGCGGCATGCTGGAGTTCTGGATCGATCCGCAGAGCCCCTATCACAAGCCGATGTTCGCGCAGGACAAGCGCTTCGTGTTTTTCTGCGCCGGCGGCCTGCGCTCGGCGCTCGCCGCGCAGACCGCCCAGCGCATGGGTCTCAAGCCGGTCGCCCATATCAAAGGCGGCTTCGGCGCCTGGAAGCAGGCGGGCGGCCCGGTCGAATTGCCGGACACC
>DAIMKK010000200.1:0-4140 GCA_036721745.1 Pseudolabrys sp.
GAAGCGCCACCTGCAGCCCGGTCATGATCTGCGGGGCCGCCGCCGGCAGCACGATTTGCGTCAGCAGTTCGCGGCCATTCGCCCCCATGTTGCGTGCCGACCAGATCAGTTCGCGCTCCACGCCCTGGATCGCGATGACGGTGGCGGCGATCACCGGGAAGATCGCGTCGATGACGATGATGGTGATCTTCGACACGTCGTAAACGCCGAGCCACAGGATCACCACCGGTAGGAAGGCGATCTTCGGCATCGGGAAGCCGACCGAAATGATCGGGTCGAAGAACCAGTTGGCGATCACGCTGCGCGACATCGCCATGCCGATCAGGACGCCGAACACCGCGCAGATCAGGAATCCTACCAACGCGCGGTAAAGCGTGAGCGCGGTGTTGATCCAGAGATCGCCGGTCCAGGCCTCACTCCAGATGCGTTCGACGACCTCGCTGAATGCTGGCAGCTGGAAATGCGTGAAGGTGCCGCTACGCGCCAGAATTTCCCATACCACCAATAACAGCACGATCGAAAACACGCGGGTGATGGCCCAGAATAGGGCGTAGACCAAGCGGGCGGCTTTCTCCGGCACGCCGTTCGGCACCTCGCGCGGCATGATTTGCGTCACTCGCGCCATGCCAGGGTCCGTTTGGTGATCATCAGATAAACCCGGTCGGCGGCGAAGCCGAGGAACGCCACGGTCAGCACCACCGCATACATCGCGTCGTACGAGCCATTGGCGCCGAGCGAGCCGATCAGGTAACCGAAGCCCTTCTGCGCCACGATCAATTCGGACGACACCAGTAGGATGAAGGCAAGCGCCAGTGCGGTGCGGATGCCGTTGAGCATTTCCGGCATGGCGCTTGGCACCACCACGTCCCACAGCATGCGTAGCCGGTTGGCGCCCATGCTGCGCGCCGACCACACCAGCGCCTGCTCGCTCGAGCGCGCGCCGTTGTAGGCGCCCAGCGTGACCGGCAGCATGCAGCCGAGAAAGATCAACAGGATCTTGGAGCCGTCGCCGTAGCCGAGCCAGATCACGGTCACCGGGATCAGCGCCGATTTCGGCAGCGGATAGAGCATCTCCACGAGTGGCGCGAGCAGCACGTTCACCGGCTTCCACCAAGCCATCACAATGCCGAGCGTGGCGCCAAACAAGATCGCCAACGCCAGCCCGGCGCCGGCGCGGTAGAGCGAGGACGCCCCGTTGCTGACGAGATCGCCGTCCTTGAGCAGGTCGATCCAGGCGCGGATCACGTCGGACAAAGGCGGCAGCGCGGTGGTCGACACCAGCTCGAACCGCGCCGCCAGCTCCCAGGCGACGGCCAGCAGCAGGAGCGGCAGATAGCGCGTGATCTGCTTCATGGCGCGCGCGTCCGCTGCGCCTTGATGGCTTCCACCTTCACTAGGTTCCAGAGTTCGTCGACTTTCTCGACGAAGGCCGGCGCTTTGTGGATGTTGGGGTCGTTCTTGTCGAACTTGGTATCGACGATGGTCTTGATGCGGCCGGGCCGCGCCGACATCACCGCCACCCGGTCGGCGAGATAGACCGCCTCCTGCACGTCGTGGGTGACGAAGATCACCGTCTTCGGCGTGCGCTGCCAGATGCGCAAGAGCTCGCTTTGCATCAGTTCGCGGGTCTGCGCGTCGAGCGCGCCGAACGGTTCGTCCATCAGCAGGATTTTCGGATCGAAAGCGAGCGTGCGCGCGATCGCGGTGCGCTGCCGCATGCCGCCGGAGAGCTGCGAGGGGTAGCTGTCTTCGAAGCCGGTGAGGCCGACCAGCTCGATGAAATCTTGCGCGCGCTTTTCGCGCTCTTGCCTGGCCATGCTTTGCCGTTCCAGCCCGTAGAGAATATTGCCGCGCACGGTTTTCCACGGAAACAGCGCGAAATGCTGGAACACGATGCCGCGGTCGGGGCCGGGACCCGCGACCAAATTGCCGTCGACTGCGATGGTGCCGGTCTCGACCGGCAGGAAGCCGCCGATCAGGTAAAGCAGCGTCGACTTGCCGCATCCGGACGGCCCGAGCAAAGCGACGAATTCGCGGTTCGCCACCTCGAGCGAGACTTGGTCGAGCGCCAGCACCTCGCGTCCGCGCGGCGGTCGGTAGATGTGGTTGACGCGGTCGACGACGATCTGTGCAGGAGCGGCCATGGTGGCATGAAGCCTCCCTAACCGCCGCCGCCTGTCAAGCGCCATCGGCGCTGTTTCGGGACCATTCGCTGTCCTATACTGTAGGACACCCAACCATCCCCCACACGAGAGGAACGCCGCAGTGGCCAATACGCTAAGAGATGCGCGCGCCGAGCTTGCGCTTGCCAACCGCATGGTCGCCAACGAAGGGGTCATCGACGCCTTCGGGCACGTCAGCATGCGCCATCCTGACGATCCGGGCCGCTATCTGCTGTCGCGCTCGCGCGCGCCCGAGCTGGTGACGCCGGATGATTTCATCGAATACGACCTTGATTCACGGCCAGTGCGCGACCCCGCCACCGGGCAATATTCGGAACGGGTGATCCACGGCGAAATCTACAAAGCGCGGCCGGACGTGATGTCGGTGTGCCACCATCATTGCCCGGCCTTCATGCCGCTGCTCGCCACCGGCACCGATTACGTGCCGATCTTCCACCTCGGCGCGGTCGGCGGCATCAAGCCGCCGTTCTGGGACCAGCACGACGAATTCGGCGACACCAATATGCTGGTGGTCAAGCCGGAGGAGGGGGCCTCGCTTGCCCGCGCGCTCGGCAGCCATTGGATGGTGCTCATGAAGCGGCATGGCGTCACTGTCGGCGGCACCAGCGTGAAGGATTGCGTGTTTCGCTGCATATTTTCGGCGCGCAATGCCGAGTATCAGGTGCGGGCGCTAACCATCGGCGGCACCATTGCCTCGCTGTCGCCGGGCGAAGCGCAGCTGGCCGGCTCGATCAGCACCAAGACCACCGGCCTGGAACGCTCGTGGGAATACTGGCAATTGCGGGTGGCCAAAGCCGGCGGCCGGCCGTTGACGTCCAAAAAGGCGGCAAAGCCGCGGCGGGGAAGTAAAATGCGCCGGCGTTGAGAGTTTGGGCTTTCCCGGTGGGCGGCCTTCGGTGTTGAATGCCGTCCGCCCACGTCTTGCAACGATAGAAAATAAATAGAGGGAGGAAATCGCATGAAGGCTTTCAAGATCATCGCCGCCGCGCTCGGGCTCGTCGTCCCGCTGGCGCTCGCGGGTACCCCGGCTTCCGCCGAGGACACGCTCAAGCTGGTGATCGGCCAGATCAACAATTGGGAAAATCAGGCCCCGACGCTCGGCCAGGACGCCGGCATCTTCAAGAAGCACGGCTTGATCATCGAGAACACCGGCTCGCAAGGCGCCGGCGAGACGCTCCAGGCGGTGATCTCAGGCAGCGCCGATATCGGCGCGGGCGTCGGCGCCGCCGGCGCCATGCGCGCGTTCTCCAAGGGCGCGCCGGTGCGGATTCTGGCGCCCATGTTTACCGGCACCGGCGATTTGTTCTGGTACGTGCGGTCCGATTCCAAGATCCAAAGCTTGAAAGACACCACGCCCGAGACCACCATCGCCTATTCAACCAGTGGCTCGAGCTCGAACAATATCGTCGTCGCCTTCGTCCAGGAACTCGGCGCCAAGGCCAAGCCGACCGCCACCGGAGGGCCTCCCGGCACGCTGACCGCGGTGATGTCCGGCCAGATCGACATCGGCTGGGCGGCGCCGCCGTTCGGCCTGCAGGAAATCAAGGAAGGCAAGATCCGCATCGTCGCGCGCGGCAGCGACGTGCCGTCGCTGCGCGGGCAGACGGTACGCTTGCTGGTCGTGAACGCGAATTCGCTGAAGACCAAGCACGACGCGATCGTGCGTTTTATGGAGGCCTATCGCGAGGCGGTGGACTGGATGTATGCCGATCCCAAGGCGGTCGAGATGTATTCGGTCAAGATCAAGCGCCCGATCGAATTGCTCAAGGAGTCGATGGCCAAGTTCCAGCCGAAGGAGACCATGCAGACCGATGAGTTCAAGGATCTCGACGGCGCCATCGCCGACGCGGTCAAGCTCAAATTCCTGGACAAGCCGCTGACCAAGGAGCAGATCGCGGAGCTTTTGCAGATCCCGCCGCGCAAGAAATAAGCGCGGCGTAGGCTCGCAAAGAAACGG